>DJWN01000003.1 GCA_002440975.1 Bacteroidales bacterium UBA6229 | reverse complement strand
GCCTCCTTTTTGTCTATTATACCCAAAGAAAGGATATACATCCCTTTGGTAAGATCAGTGAACTGGTCGAGTGAATGAGTGCCGGCATTCAACGTGCCCATATCAAGTTCAGCCACTTGTTTTCCGGTGATTGAGAACAGATTCACCTTCACATCAGTACTTTTGGTCAGTTCGATATATAAAGTGTTTCCGGTTTCAATCGGATTGGGGTAGATACGGATTCTCGGGGATACGGAAATTTCATCCTGCCCAACATAACCATAAGCAAATTGGTTGCGTTCGTGTGTGCCAAATGACTGTCCGGTGAACAGCGGTTCATTACCACCTCCCAGAACTGCATAATAACCTGTGCCTTGTCCACAGCAAAGACCATTGCCGCCAGCATCATAAATTACAAATTCATAACAGCCTAAATCAGAAACTTCGAGTGGCTGACTTACAACGCTGTTAGGAATTGAATATGGCCCACCCGACTGAATTACCTCGCCATTCTGATTAAAAAGCTCCCAACTGGTTTCTTCCGGGGCATTGTTGAGTAATATGAATAAGCTTACTGGTTCTCCATTTATATTGGGTGATTGCAAAAACTCATAAGTCATGATATTATTCTTAGGATAATCGTCAGAACCACCATTGGTTGTGGTGATTACAACTTCCAGGATGTTTTCATCCTGAAGGAAGAATTCAAACTCATCGACTTCTACATTGGCTTTTTGCAAAAATTCAAGCGAGCCGGTCCAGTCCATACTATGAACTGATTCATCATTCACAAAAAATTCTATTGTGGCACTGGTGAGGGGTGATGCTCCAAAATTTGCAATTTCAATCACGGGCTCCATGGTGCCGCTGCAATTCATGCTGGTTGCATTGCTGATAGCTTTTATAGTTGCATCGTTGGCAAATAAAGGGTCGAATAATTCTGTACTGCTATTTGCGGCCTGATGCACATGCTTGGAAGTATTATCCTGCACAAAGCCAACGGCTGCAATTTCGTCAATATCATACACGTTAGCCAATTCCCATGCTGCTTCAATAATATGATAATCACCTTCCTCAAAATCAGGAAGGTCAGTGCCACTTCGTGATGGTATCAGGGCTTTCATTACGTTGTGAAATTGAGTCTCACCATTTGTTCCGGGAGGAGAAGAAAAGCTTACATGTTTTTCAATTACAGCAATATGTGCTACCAAATTGCCACTTACAGCCTGATCAGCACGAATCAGCATAGTCACATATACACTGTCCTGATCATCAGACAGGCGATGCTGCAGAAAAATTTCAAAAGGCGAAGGATTGTTTGCCGAATAATTGTTGATCATGGTCTGGCTTACCTGAGAGGGCATTCCATGAAACAAATTACCACTCATATAGAGATGTGGCACTGAATTGATATTGTAATAATTTTTACGTGCATTATTATCAACCGTGTTGTGTAAATACATGGGGTCGTTGCCCGGAGCCGGCCAGCTCATATGATATTTTATCGAGGTAATTTTATCCTGATTGGCATTGAGCAGGGCGTCATAAGCCGGATTTTGAGCAGCACAGGGGCCGCAGGTAGTGCTGGTGAAATTTTCGGACAATAACATACGAGGCACCTGTGTCCAGGCTAAAAATGGCATCAACAAGCCAAAAATAAATAAAGTAAAATGCTTTTTCATAAGAATTAATTTAGGTATTGAGGTGCGACAAAACTAAAAAAATATTTAAACTTGCAAAATATTCTTATGCTTACAGACAACTTTTACCCTTGATTAGTTGTCATTGGTTTAGAAAATAATAATAAGATATTTTAGCACGATTTTTGTAAATAAATTGATGAATAAAACCTATTTGAAATGAAAAAAATTTTATTATTAGTTGTATTGTTGACTTCTGGAATATTTGCCGGAGCTCAGGTGTTAACCCTGCATTGGGACGGTCAGGAAATAGAAGACGGCTCAATGGTGTATGTTGTTGAAGAAATGACAGATAGTGAATATTCAGAGCATCTGGCGCACGTAATGGTTAAAAATAATTCAGATCGGGATGTCTCCGTAAAAGCACGTCGTGAGGATGTTGATGTAGTTGAGGGTTCTTCGAACTATCTGTGCTGGGGTTCCTGTTATGAACCTGATGTAACAGAATCTCCATATCCTTATACGATTCCTGCCGGTGAGATGACACCTGATTGGGTTTTCGCAGGACATTATATTCCCAAGTTGAATAATGGGACCTCCATAATTAAGTACACTTTCTTTATTGAAAATGAACCGGATGTTCAGGTGCATTTTTTTGTCAGTTTTGTAATTTCACCCACTTCTTTAGATGATTTGCTGTCGAAAGCTGCTATTAGTGAGGCTTACCCGAATCCCGCAACAAATCAGTTTGCCATTGATTACGATTTCCCAACCGGCATTGAAACTATTGAATTAAAATTGTTTAACATCGTGGGGCAGGAAGTTATATCAAAGTCCTTCTCTGGTGTTAAAGGCAAAATTCAAGTTTCGGTGGCTGATTTACCCGAAGGAATTTATTTCTATAAACTTGTGCTGAACCAAGAATCAGCCTTTGCTAAAAAGCTGATTGTTAGAAGATAAACACAGGAAATATCAATTATTTTTTGTGATTGAAAGCCGGATTATTTCCGGCTTTTGTCTTTTTCGAAAACGTTTGAAATTTTTAATTCTCCAAATGGATGGTTTAATATAAGGTGTTGGTTCGACAGTTTAAGTGATTAACACGGGCTGATAAAAGGCTTCACTTTTGGGGAATAAAAATGAAAAGTTGTTATTTTTTATATTTGGCTTATTTTTGCATGATTGGGTAGCTGTCATTCGAGGCAGTTTTGCCGAAGAAAAAAAGTGATGTAGAAATCTAATCAGGATTACTGAACCAAAAATTACCAGTATGGGGATTAAACAGAAGACTTCTGAGTTGCAACGCCGTATGCGCGATGCCCTGATGGGTGGGGGTGATAAAGCCATTGAAAAGCAAAAAGCGATTGGAAAGCTTACAGCCCGTGAGCGTATCATCGCTCTGCTCGACCCAAAATCATTTCACGAGTATGACCTGTTTGTGGAACATGCCGCAAAAGATTTCGACATGGACAAAAAATACTTGCCCGGCGATGGGGTGATCACCGGAACGGGTACATTAAGCGGGCATCCGGTGTGTATTTACGCCCAGGATTTCACTGTTGCAGGTGGTTCGTTGGGGTGGATGCACGCCAAAAAAATCACCAAAATAATGGATCACGCCATGAAGCTGAAGGTGCCATTGATTGGCATCAACGACTCAGGTGGTGCGCGTATTCAGGAAGGAGTGAATTCATTGGCCGGTTATGGTGAGATTTTTTACCGTAATACCCAGGCGTCGGGTGTAATTCCTCAAATATCTGTAATCCTTGGACCATGTGCTGGCGGGGCTGTTTATTCTCCGGCTCTTACCGATTTTGTTTTTGTGGTGGAGAACATCTCTAAAATGTTTATCACTGGTCCTGAAGTGATAAAAACGGTGTTGGGCGAAGAAATCTCAATGGAAGAATTGGGCGGTGCACGTGTTCATTCCGAAATAACCGGTAATGCGCATTTTTATGCCCGAAGCGAAGAAGAATGTTTTAGCCAGATCAAGCAGCTCGTAAGCTTTATACCCTGGAATAACATGAAAAAGGCAGAGCGCTTCCCCAAAAAAGCACCCAAAACCAGAAACTATAAAATTGATACGATCCTGCCAACAGACCCTCGTTTGCCTTATGATGTGAGGGATGTGATAAAATCATTGGCCGACGATTCGGAGTTTTTGGAAGTGCAGGAGTTGTTTGCCGCAAATATTGTAATCGGATTTAGTCGTGTAAATGGCGATACGGTTGGATTTGTTGCCAATCAGCCTAATGTGCTGGCCGGTGTGTTGGATGTGGATTCTTCTGACAAAGCTGCCCGATTCATCCGCTATTGCGATTCTTTTAATATTCCACTTGTAACGCTTGTTGATCTTCCAGGCTATCTGCCCGGCATTGATCAGGAACATGCAGGGGTTATTCGTCATGGTGCCAAGGTGTTGTATGCCTATTCAGAAGCTACAGTTCCCAAGATTACTGTGATCATGCGCAAAGCATACGGTGGTGGGTATATTGCTATGTGTTCGCATCACCTGCGTGCCGATTTTGTATTTGCCTGGCCTACTGCTGAGATTGCCGTTATGGGGCCTGAAGGGGCAGCCAATATTATTTTCCGAAAGGAAATTCAATCGGCCGAAGATCCCGATAAAATGCGTAAACTTAAAGTAGAGGAATACAAGAATAAGTTTGCAAACCCTTATGTAGCTGCGGCTTACGGATATATCGATGCTGTGATCGAACCCGCCGAAACACGTAGAATGTTGATCCATTCATTGGATATTTCCAAAGATAAAATCGTGGAAGTACCTATGAAAAAACATGGGATTCCACCATTTTAACAGTGCTTTATCTCGCATTAAAAGAGTATTAAGAGACTGAGTTTTCGACTAAACTAAAGCGTATGAAAAAAGCAGAAGTTGTTGCTGACAAAAAGACGTATCAATCGCTGATTATTGATCATGTTGTTTACCAAACAACCCTTACGAATAAATACAATAGCAGGAAACCTTATGCAGAGTTGGTTCCGGGAGTAATGACTGCCTTTATCCCCGGAACGATAACCGAAGTTTATGTAAAAGAAGGGCAAAAGGTTGACGAAGGTGATCCCCTGGTCGTGCTGGAAGCCATGAAAATGCTCAACGAAATCAGAGCACCATTTGCCGGTGAAGTGAAATTGGTAAATGTTAAAAAAGGCGAACGCGTTGTTAAGAATTATGTTCTGGTTGAAGTGTCAGTTTGATTGAAAATTGTATTCCCTGAAGCAATAATTGATAAAATTTCTTCTTTCCCGCTTCCGTTAAGTGACGAACTGAGTATGCTTTTTGGCAACTCTTCCCAGTTTTCCGATAAGGCTTTCTCAAATGTTTTAACATTGCTCATTGTCTTACGATTACTTTGCTTATCAGTCTTTGTATAAACGACAATAAAAGGTATTCCGGCTTCTCCCAACTCATTGATAAAATCCAGGTCAATTGCCTGAGGCGCAATGCGACTATCCACAAGCACAAACATATAAATCAGGTTAGTACGTTGCATGAGGTATTGACGTAGCATTTGCGACCATTTTTCTCTTGCCTCCTTTGACCTTTTCGCAAAACCATAGCCAGGCAGATCAACCAGATACCAGCTTTCATCAATTAAAAAATGGTTGATGGTGATTGTTTTGCCAGGTTTTGAAGAAATCTTTGCCAGCCTTTTTTTTCCTGTAAGCATATTGATCAAAGACGACTTACCCACATTTGAACGGCCAATAAAGGCATATTCAGGGTAAATGGCATTTGGAAGCTTGTCAATTTTTGTGTTGCTTTGAAGAAAACGGGCTTGTTGAATAATCATTTAAGATGTCGGGGTTTTTCATTGCGATCATAATGCAAATGCCGGTCTTTTTTCACATCAAAAATATCACCTATAGTTAAAATTATGCCAGTTTCTTCAACGGCACCAAATGACTCGTTCAAGGCTGTTCCGAAACATTTCATGGTGGAAGAAAGATTCATATAGGCATTTACGAGTGGCGGGATATTTTCATTTCGTTCGCGCACAATTTTCATGAGTTTTTTATAATCTTCCTTATATGATTTGCCCATAAAATGTGCTTTAAGTTTTTCAATAGAATGATTATAACTCAATGGAATTCTGGGATATACAAGCTTTTCTTCATCTGGAAAATAATGATTAAGAAAATACAGAATCAGATCTCTGGCCATTTTATCATAATGCGGATACATGGTTACCTTGCCAAAAAAGTAACGTGTTTCAGGAAAGAGATGAATCAACGAACCAAGGCCATCCCAGAGGTTATCAAGCGCATACATTCCTTTGCGCATGTTTTTGGTAGGCTGATAATCGGGCTGAACAAACGAACGCCCCAGCTCGATGGTGTATGGAAGATAATCTTCGATGAATTTTTTGGAGTAACTGAAAAGCTTGGCTGTCGGGGTTTGTACATTACCTTCACTATCTATTAACAGGTGCTTACATTCGATAAACCGATAACCTCCAATTATTTCCTGACTATCAGGATTCCAGACGATTAACTGTTTAAAACCGTTTTCACCCAGGTCAAAAATGTCAATGTCAGTTTCTTTTCCGGTGCCTCCCCCGGATGCCCTGAAAGTGAGTTCTCTTAAGCGACCTATTTCCTGCATCAAATGTGGTGAATCGTGATCGGAAACAATATATATTTCATTGCTTCCATTGTTAGTCCTTCGAAAAAAGCGCTCAGCAGTGAGCTCTGACAGAATTAAATCTTTACTTACCGGATTTATTAACGGTTTCATGGTGTTGAATTTCAAGTTAATAGAGCGTATATATGGTTTCAGAATTAAAAGTTTCGTTTGGGTTTGTGCCTAAAAGATAACTAAAATTACGCAATTGTGTTGCCCATTCCTGATCTGATTTACTTTTGTCAAAAACTTTATAATCAATGGGTTTCCCAAAAGTTATGATGATTTTTTTGTTGTATTGTTTAAAAAATTCATCGGCAAGATACAACATTTCAATGTTTGCTTTTATGCCTAGGAATTTGCGAAAATTCGACAAATTGTAAAAAAAGTTTGAATTCCTCCCGGCAATATGCACTGGCACGATATTTCGTTTGTATTTTTTTGCCTTGCTCAGGAAAGTTTTTTTCCATTCCAGATCATAAATTTTACCTCCTTTTTTTCTGGAAACCAGGCCGAAAGGAAAGTAGCATATCACATCATCGCCCGCAAAAGTTTCATTTAGTATGCGAATATTTTCGGCATTGCTTCCATGCTTGTTAATGGGAATAAACAAGGGTTGAAGATTTTCGACATAAAGCAGTATATCATTCACCGGAAACCTGATATCAGGCCTCACTTTGCCAACGGCCTGCATCAAAGCGATGCCATCTAATCCACCTAACGGATGATTGGAAGCAACTATAATCCGATCGCTTACAGGGATATTTTCAAGGCCATTAATTATCACTGTAGGATTAAACTCAACAATGGCAGCATCCACAAAATCAAGACCATACAGATGTTTGGAATGTTTAATAAAAGCATTGACCTGATCCTGATGAATTATCCTCTTCAGATACGAAAACACAAAACCCGGAATGGCTTTAAAAAGTTTTGGGTTCTTTTGCCTGAATACAGCTTCTATATCAATCAGCCGGTCAGCCTGTGCTTTAGTAATTTGTGAGTCCTCTTTCATCCGGGATGTTAATTGAACTAGCAAAAATACTGAAAATGTATCGTTAATTGTCAATTTTAAACTATTTTGAATAATCAGAAATTCAACTTGAGTTGTGTTCTGGATTTGAATAAATTACCGCCTTCTGTGAGTGCTGGTTTTCAGTAGATTTAGTTTTTTGTTGTTAATAAATCTGCTTCATTATCAGTGGATAAGCCGAATTGCAATTATTCGTGAATTGTAAAGTGCACATTATCAATAATTAAGCATTGGTCTGATAAAATATTTCCAATTTTTTGAAACATTTGATAACTTTTGTGGTATAAAATGGGAGTTAGTGGGAAAAAATGCACTAATTTTATCGCACAAAATGTCAATTTTTTGAATTATCCAATCGGGCAATATCATTGTAAGCTGGATGCGAAAGGCAGGCTGATGCTTCCGGCAGATTGCAAGGTGCAGTTGGGCAAACTTGCGGAAGAGGGCTTTGTGCTTCGTCCGGGCTTGTTCGATCAATGCCTTGAACTTTATACAATGAGCGATTGGACTAAGACGCAGGAGAAGCTTCGGGCTTTGAATCAGTTTGTGCGATCTAATGTTGAGCTTGTACGGAAATACAATGCCGGTGCCAAAATGGTAAAACTGGATGGAACCGGTCGCTTACAGATCCCTAAAAATCTGGTAGAAGCAGGCAAGTTGCAAAAGGAAGTGATTTTGACTTCCCTGACCAGTAACATGGAGCTTTGGGACAAGGCTGCTTATGAAGCACGAATCAACAGCCTTGATCAGGACGCATTCGAAAAGTTGGCAACAGAAAAACTAGGTAGCGTCGACCAAACGAGTTTATAAACATGTATCACAAACCGGTATTACTTCACGAGTCCGTTGAAGGATTACAGGTGCAACCTGATGGGTTGTACGCTGATGTCACCTTTGGCGGTGGCGGGCATTCAAGTGCCATCCTGGAGTTGCTGGGCACTAATGGTAAACTGTTTGGTTTCGATCAGGATGAGGATGCCAAAGCAAATGTGATCAATGACCCACGATTTGTTTTTATACCTCAGAACTTTCAATTTCTGAAGAATTTTGTTCGCCTCTATGGTGTCAGGCAGCTCGATGGTGTGCTGGCTGATCTGGGCGTTTCGTCTCATCAGTTCGATGTGCCCGACAAAGGTTTTTCCACCCGTTTTGATGGCCGCCTGGATATGCGTATGGATCAGCAACAGGAAATCACGGCCGAAACAATAGTAAATACATTTGATCAACAGGAGCTTACTGATATTTTCAGGAAATATGGAGAGCTTCAGCAAGCCTGGCAAATGGCCGGAGCCGTTGTAGCTTCCCGGCAAAATGCCCCCATACGAACAACCAATGAGCTTAAGCAGGTTGTTGCGCCCTTTTTAGCCCGTAACCGTGAAAATAAAGTATTGGCTCAGCTTTTTCAGGCCCTGCGGATTGAGGTGAATCAGGAGATGCAGGTGCTGGAAAAATTTCTTGATCAATGTGCTGATGTAATCAAACCCGGAGGCCGCCTGGTGGTAATCAGCTATCATTCGTTGGAAGACCGGCTGGTGAAAAATTTTATGCGTGCCGGAAAGGCGAGCGGTGTTGTTGAGAAAGATTTTTATGGCCGGAAGCTGTCTCCCTGGGAGGTGATAAGCCGAAAACCAATTTTAGCAACAGCTGATGAAGTAAAAGAAAACAGTCGTGCCAGAAGTGCAAAACTCAGAATAGCCCAACGCAAAGCAGATGACTAACAAAGTAAATACATTGGCCGAAAAGCAGGAAATCCACAAAGAAAAACCTGTGTCTGCAAAGAAGAAAAGCTTGTCGGGAAGGTTTTTTATGGATTTGCTGGGTGGTGATTTCCTGGCTTACACTTGGGTGCGCAGGCAAGTGAATTATGTTTTCTTTTTGGCTGCAATAGCCCTGGTTTACATTGGCAACAGCTATTATGCCGAGGATATGAGCCGTAAGATCGATGATTTGAATAGGGAACTCAAAGAGCTGCATTACGAATATATTTCTACCAAATCGGAACTGATGCAGCAAACAAAACAATCAACCATAGCTACCAGGCTTAACAAAAGTGGTTTAAAGGAATCTGTTGAACCAGTTCGCAAAATCATCATCAGAGAGGAGGATCGCAAATGATGGATGAGAAGAAAGATATTTTGTGGCGGGTTTACCTGATGTATGCCTTCATGCTTCTCTTTGGCATTGCCATCGTTGTACGTATTGCCTGGATACAGATCAAATTTGGCGATGAATTGCGTGAAAAGGCTCAACAACAAGAAATTAAGGTGTTTGATGTTGAAGCCTTGCGTGGAAATGTGTTGGCAGATGATGGATCACTTTTAGCTACTTCTGTACCGGTTTTTGAAGTTCGAATGGATGTGGCTTCACCTTTGATTGATCAGCCACTTTTTGATTCTAAAGTTGATTCGCTGGCACTGATGTTATCCCGTTTGTTTCAGGACAAATCTCGTCAAAGCTATCTTAAGCAGTTAGTTAGAGCGCGTAAGCAGGGCAACCGATATTTCCAACTCAAGAATCGTGCAACCTATTCGCAGGTAAAAGAGATGCGCACCTTCCCGATTTTGAGAAAAGGCAAGTATAAGGGTGGGCTAATCCTTATACCGCACGACACACGTGAAAAACCTTTTCGTGAGCTGGCCAGCCGAACCATTGGCTATCAAAACGAAAAAGAAGAATTATTTGTTGGTATTGAAGGGGCTTATCATCCTGTGCTTAAAGGGATTGACGGCAAACAGGTGAAAAGGCGAATAAACAACGGCGACTGGAAACCACTGTTTGACGGCAATGAGGTGGAGCCTCAAAATGGAAAAGATGTTGTTACGACGATCAATATCAACATACAGGATGTGGCAGAAGATGCGTTGCGTCGAAATCTGCAGGAGAACAATGCCGAAGAAGGTTGTGCTATTTTGATGGAGGTGTCAACCGGGAAAATTAAAGCCATTGCAAACCTGAGCATCAATCCCAAAACTGGAGCTTACGAAGAAACCTACAACTATGCACTGGCCGAAAGCGTTGAGCCCGGCTCTACCTTTAAGCTGGCTTCGATGATGTCTTTGCTCGAAGACAAAAAAGTGCGTTTGTCAGATACCATGGATGTAGGCAGGGCAGGCTATATCGTTTACTACAGCCGAACCATGCGCGATGTTTATCCCATCCGGAATGGAAGGTTTACTGTTCGTGAAGCATTTGAAAAATCATCTAATGTGGCCATTAGCAAACTGGTTTGGGATGCTTACAAAGAGAAGCCTGAGCAGTTTGTTGAACGTTTGTATGAGATGTCGCTCAACCAGCCTCTTGGTCTCGAAATACCGGGCGAGGGTAAGCCCTATATCAAGCATCCAAAGGATAAAAAATACTGGTCTGGCACTACTTTACCCTGGATGTCAATTGGTTATGAATTGAGCCTTACGCCTATTCATATCCTTACATTTTACAATGCTGTGGCCAATAATGGCAAAATGGTGAAGCCCATGTTTGTGGAGGAGATACGACAGGGTGGACGAGCCATTGAGCATTTCGAAACGCAAGTAATTAATAAATCTATTGCCTCGCAGGCCACCATCGATTCAGTGAAAAGTTTGATGGAAGGGGTTGTTAAACGTGGAACAGCTAGATATTTGAATAAAAGTCCTTTTCAGATTGCCGGAAAAACCGGAACAGCTCAGATTGCAAGCGGAAGTAAAGGATATAATAAAACCAACTATACAGCTTCATTTGTAGGCTATTTTCCGGCCTCAAAGCCGCGATACAGCTGTATTGTAGTGGTAAGCAATCCTTCCTCAGGAAAGATTTATGGAGGTGCGGTGGCTGCACCTGTTTTTAAGGAAATTGCAGATAAGGTTTATGCCACACGTCTTGATATTCACGAAGAAAGCGAACAGATTGACAAGTCGAATGCCGTGCTGGCATTTCAGGAAAAGGTGATCAACAAAGTAGATGTAACCAATTTGTCAGAGATGCTTAGTCTGAAAGTGTCGGATCAGGCGGCTATGCAGGATTGGGTGAGTGCCAAAGCTGATACTGCTTTGCTCAGACTTGAGCCCGCCGAAATACATCCGGATGCCATACCGGATGTCCGCGGAATGAATGTACGTGATGCTGTTTTTATGCTCGAAAATATGGGTTTGAAAGTATTGGTGAATGGAAGGGGACAGGTAGCCTGGCAATCCATAAGACCCGGAACACCCCCAACAAGGAATAGGGAAGTTGAACTTAAACTGATGAATTTGTGATGACAAAAATATTGTCAGACATATTATATAAATGCCCGGTACGGGAAATTATCGGTGAGGTAAGCAGACCGATAAAAAACCTGCATTTTGATTCGCGCCTGTGCGAAGCCGGTGATGTATTTGTTGCGATTAAGGGCAACAAATCTGATGGACATGATTTTATTGAGCAGGTTATAAATAAAGGTGTTGCTGCTGTTATCTGTGAGAAACTGCCTCGAAGGACTGATGAAAAAGTTGTTTACGTAAAGGTTGAGAATGCAGCTTATACTTTGGCTCTCGCTGCCGGAAATTATTACGACAACCCTTCGCAAAAGCTTCAACTCGTTGGAGTTACAGGCACTAATGGTAAAACAACCATTGCCAGTTTACTCTATGCGCTTTTTACCGATCTGGGTTTTGCCTGTGGCTTATTTTCAACGATAGAAAACAAAATCAACGGTAGCGTTTTGCCAGCAAGTCATACCACACCTGATCCGCTCCAGATCAATGCGTTGATGAGTAAAATGGTTGACGAAGGCTGTCAGTATGCTTTCATGGAGGTGAGTTCCCATGCTGTAGTACAATTCCGGGTAGCCGGATTGAAGTTCACAGGTGGCATATTTACCAATCTAACGCACGATCACCTGGATTATCACGGAGATTTTCAGTCCTATCGGGATGCCAAAAAAGCTTTCTTCGACTGGTTGCCAAAAACTGCTTTTGCACTGATCAATACGGATGATAAGAACGGGCAGTTTATGATTCAAAACACCAAAGCGGCAAGCTATTCCTATTCGCTTTCAAAAGCAGCCGATTACAGGGCAAAGATATTGGAGAGCAGTTTTGAAGGATTGCTTTTACTGCTTGATGGTGAGGAGGTTTCGACACATTTGGTTGGCAAATTCAATGCATATAATCTCTTGGCAATTTATGCCGCAAGCCGCTTGCTGGGCATCGAAAAAGCGCAGGCCCTTCAAAGCCTGAGCAAATTGCATTCGGCAACTGGCCGCTTCGATTTGATTTATCATCCTACGGGAATTACGGGTATAGTGGACTATGCACACACACCTGATGCACTGGATAATGTATTGAAGACCATCAATGATATCAGAACTCACAACGAACAACTCATTACGGTTGTGGGAGCTGGTGGCGACCGCGACAAAACCAAACGCCCGGAAATGGCGCGTCTGGCGGCAGCTGGCAGCACCAAACTGATCCTTACTTCTGATAACCCAAGAACGGAAGATCCGGAATCAATCATTCAGGATATGCGCAAAGGAGTGGCAGCCGAACATTTCAACAGGGTATTGGCGGTGAGTAACAGACGAGAAGCCATCAGAACGGCGGTGGCATTGGCATCTAAAGGAGATATCATTTTGGTAGCCGGAAAAGGCCACGAAACTTATCAGGAAATCAATGGTATTCGGCAGCCATTCGAGGACAGAAGAGAATTGTTAGAGGCACTAAATGAAAGATTGAAATAACTATGCTTTATTATTTGTTCGAATATTTGGATCAGGCATTTAACTTCCCCGGGGCGGGGGTGTTTCAGTATATTTCCTTTAGAGCGGCAGCTGCAGTTATCACTTCGCTCGTCATCTCATTGCTTTTCGGTAAGCGCTGGATCAAATACCTCAATCGCAAACAGGTGGGCGAAATTGTGCGTGATCTGGGCCTGGAAGGCCAAATTGAAAAGCAGGGAACACCTACCATGGGGGGCTTGATTATTCTGGCTTCCATCGTGGTGCCAACGCTATTATTTACCGATCTGGCCAACACCTATATTCTGCTTATGCTGTTTACTACCGTGTGGCTTGGCGGGCTCGGTTTTGCAGACGATTATATCAAGGTGTTCAAAAAAGATAAGAAGGGTCTTCCACCGAAAGTGAAAATCATCGGACAGGTGATATTGGGACTGGTGGTTAGCCTGATCATGTATTTTGATAATTCGGTTGTGATGCGCGAAAAAATTGCACCTGCCGATCAGTTGGTTGTTGAAATGCCCGTGAAAGGTGCTGCCAGCAAATTTTCTCCTGTCGAAATCCAGACAACGAAAACAACCATTCCTTTTATCAAGAACAATGAATTTGACTATGCGGTGCTGTTGAAATGGCTGGGACCTGATTACCGGCAATGGGCGTTTCTGGTTTTTATCCCCATCGTGATATTGATTATCACAGCGGTTTCTAATGGTGCTAATCTCACAGATGGCATGGATGGGCTGGCAGTGGGCACCTCGGCTATTATTGGCGTAACGCTGGGTATCCTGGCCTGGGTTTCGGGCAATATCATCTTTGCTGATTACCTGAATATAATGTATTTGCCAGATACCGGTGAACTTACAATTTTTATCAGTGCGTTTGTTGGTGCCAATATTGGGTTTCTTTGGTACAACGCCTTTCCGGCTCAGGTTTTTATGGGCGATACCGGCAGCTTGGCTTTAGGCGGCATTATTGCTGTTTTTGCCATTCTGATTCGTAAAGAACTGCTGATCCCGATTTTGTGCGGCATCTTTCTGGCCGAAAGTCTTTCGGTTATGATGCAGGTAAGTTATTTCAAGTACACCCGCCGAAAATCTGGTGTAGGTCAACGAATCTTTAAAATGGCTCCATTGCACCATCACTTTCAAAAGCTTGGTTATCCGGAACCCAAAATTGTAATGCGTTTTTTGATTGTTGGAATCATGTTGGCGGTATTAACGATTATAACATTAAAAATCAGATAGATAAATGAAATTGTCAGAACAAAAATATCAGAAAATTGTGGTGCTGGGAGCCGGCGAAAGCGGCCTTGGCGCAGCAATGCTTGCCCGCAAAATGGGTAGGGAGGTATATGTTTCTGACAGCGGAAAAATTGCTGAAACCTACCAGCAGCAGCTTACGGCACATCAATTAGAATATGAGGAAGGTAAACACACATTTGAACCAATCCTCCAGGCCGATTTGATTGTTAAAAGTCCGGGCATTCCTGATCAGGCTCCTGTGATTATGGCCGCCAAATCAAAAGAAATTCCGGTGATTTCGGAGATAGAATTTGCGTCGTGGTTTAGCCAGGCATTTATTATTGGGATAACAGGAACCAATGGCAAAACAACAACCACAGCACTTACAGCCTATATTCTGCAACAGGCCGGCCTTGATGTGCGCGTGGCTGGCAATATCGGGAAGAGCTTTGCAGCTGCACTGGCGGAGGCCGATCACGAGTATTTTGTGTTGGAACTAAGCAGTTTTCAATTGGATGGCATTGTTGATTTCAGGCCTGATATTGCCGTGTTGCTCAACATCACCCCTGATCACCTCGATCGCTATGGGAACCGTTTTGAAGCCTATGCAGAAGCGAAATGGCGTATCACAAAAAATATCACCGAACAAGACGCTTTTATTTATAATACTGATGATGATGTTATAAATAAACTATTGATAAACAATAATATAAAGACAAGGAAATTTCCGATCAGTCTTCAAAAACGCTTAACGAAAGAAGGCGCATTTCTGGCGAATAATAAGATTAACATCACGATAAATAAACAAAATTTTCATATGACACTCGAACAATTAGCACTTCAGGGTAAGCACAACGCTTACAATTCAATGGCAGCAGGCGTGGCCGCCAAATTACTGGATATCAGAAAAGAATCTTTAAAGCAAAGCCTTTCTGATTTTCAGAATATTGCTCACCGGATTGAGTTTGTTGCCAATGTACATGGCGTTGCCTATTACAACGATTCAAAGGCAACAAACGTGAATGCTACCTGGTATGCCCTGGAAACCATGGACAGGCCGGTAGTTTGGATTGCTGGTGGGCAGGACAAAGGCAATGATTACAGCAGCTTGGTTCCTTTGGTCAAGCAAAAGGTGAAGGCTCTGATTTGTCTGGGAGCCGACAACAACAAACTTAAACAGTTTTTTGGCGAGTTGATCGAACCCATCATCGAAACCCGTTCTGTTGAGCAGGCTGTGATGGCTGCTTCAATGATTGCTTCAAAAGGAGATGTCGTGCTGTTGTCGCCAGCCTGCGCCAGTTTTGATTTATTCAGAAATTTTGAGGAAAGGGGTGATATGTTTAAGGATGCTGTTAAGGCTTTATAATTCAATAAGATGGTAAACAAATTTTTGAGCGATATAAAAGGTGATAAGGTGATTTGGTCGGTAGTGATACTGCTGTCACTTTTTTCGCTGCTGGCCGTTTACAGTTCCACAGGCACGCTTGCCTACAAATATCAGGACGGCAATACGGAATATTATATGCTCAAGCATTTTGTGATCTTGTTTCTGGGTTTTGTTTTTATGTATCTGATGCACAAGATCAGGTACGTTTATTTTTCGCCGGTGTTTCAGGTGGCCCTGTGGATTGCAATTCCATTGCTGTTGCTCACCTTGATTTTTGGGCTTAACCTCAATGAAGCCAAACGCGTTTTGCCACTTCCTTTTAACCTCACCTTCCAAACCAGCGACCTGGCCAAACTCACACTTATCATGTATCTGGCTCGCTTGCTTACCAAAAAGCAGGATCACATTAAAGGTTTTAAATCAGCTTTTGTTCCGCTGATGATTCCGGTTTTATTGGTGGTGTTCCTCGTATTGCCGGCAAACTTTAGCACAGCGGCTTTGATTTTTACTACGAGTTTGGTCTTGTTGTTTATCGGTCGGGTTAACCTAAAATATATTTTCTCGTTGATCGGTATCGGACTGGTAGCACTCACAATATTTATTCTGATCCTATTACAATTTCCCGAAGACAGGCAAGGCAGGCTCTGGACATGGAAAAGCCGCATTGAAAGTTTTACAAAAGACACCGGTGACAATTATCAGATCGAGCAAGCACAGATAGCCATTGCCAATGGTAAATTTTTTGGAAAATTGCCAGGCAACAGCACACAACGAAATTTTTTACCACATCCCTATTCAGATTTTATTTTTGCAATCATCATCGAAGAATATGGCTTGTTAGGAGGTGGTTTTATGGTGTTGCTTTATTTGATTCTGCTTTTCAGGGCAGTGGTGATCGTGACGAAGATCCCTCAAACTTTTGGGGCCTTTCTTTCCATAGGAGTAGCTTTTAGCCTGGTGTTTCAGGCGATGGTAAATATGGGTGTGGCTGTTGGTTTGCTGCCTGTTACCGGGCAACCATTGCCATTGGTGAGCATGGGCGGAACATCCATTTGGTTTACCAGTTTGTCGATAGGCATTATGTTGAGTGTAAGTAAAGAAATTGCAAGAAAAGAACAAGAAAAAGAGGAGTTAGTACAAGATGAAGAAGCAGTTGCAGCGGTTTATAATTAGCGGAGGAGGAACCGGTGGCCATATTTTTCCGGCCATTGCCATTGCCGATGCTTTGCGCAGGCGCATGCCTGATGCCGAACTGCTTTTTGTGGGTGCCCGCGGCCGGATGGAGATGCAGCGTGTGCCTCAGGCTGGCTACACAATCAGGGGGCTATGGATCAGTGGATTTCAGCGAAAACTGAGCTTTAAAAATCTACTTTTTCCAATCAAACTGATTCATAGCCTGATTCAGGCACGAAGCATATTGAAACGCTTCAAGCCAGATTTAGTGATTGGTGTGGGTGGCTATGCCAGCGGGCCAACATTACGGGCTGCGATACAATTGAAAATTCCAACTTTGATTCAGGAACAAAATTCCTTCCCGGGCATAACCAACCGTTTGCTGGCTTCAAAAGTCGATAGAATATGTACGGCTTACGATCAGATGGATCAATGGTTCCCAAAGGAAAAGACTGTGCTAACCGGTAATCCTCTCCGAAAACATGCTGTTCAAATTGCAGGTAAAAGGGAAGAGGCATTAAAGTTTTTTGGAATGAAGTCGTCGCAGCCTGTCGCTTTGATTGTTGGCGGAAGTCAGGGCGCATTGGCGATCAACAAGGCCATCAAAGCAAACCTGGATTTATTGGTGCAGTCAGAGATTCAGATGATCTGGCAGACCGGAAGGATTTTTGAAGCTGAGGCCAATCAAATCGTTGAAGTGGCAGGATGGGAAAGTTGTTATGTCGCAGCCTTTATTGAGCGAATGGATTTGGCTTATGCAGCAGCAGATTTTGTTGTTTCCAGAGCCGGTGCCATGGCAATTTCGGAGCTGGCAGTAGTTCAAAAGCCGGTGATATTTGTGCCTTTGCCTACTGCTGCCGAAGATCACCAAACCAGTAATGCAAAGCGACTGAGCACAGCAGGAGCTGCAGAAATTGTTGTGAATGGCAAAGCTGAAGGCGAGCTTGTGCCAGCCATGATTGCAATGGCTGCAAATGAATCAAAACGGAGGCAGATGGAGAAAGCCATTGCGCGATTTGCGCTGCCGGATGCGGATGAAGCTATTGTGGATGAAATTGAAAAAATCCTGGAAATAAAATGAAAATAAAAACCGGAGATCGCATATTTTTCCTTGGTATTGGCGGCATTGGCATGAGCGCCCTGGCTCGTTATGCCAAAAATCAAGGTGCCTGGGTTTCCGGATATGACCGCACAGCTTCAGAAATTACAGATGAATTGCTTGCAGAAGGCATTCCTGTTATTTTTGAAGATGAGCCTGAATTATTACCTGATCAGCTTGATCTTGTGGTGGTTACTCCGGCTATCCCAACCGATAGTCAATTACTGACTAAAGTTAAAAAACTGGATATCAGCTTGCTCAAAAGATCACAGCTTTTAGGTGCACTTTCCGAATCTGAATTTACAATTGCCATAGCCGGCACACATGGAAAAACATCTATCACTGCACTTACTGCCTGGCTTCTACATCAGGCTGGCATCAAAGTAACTGCCTTTATTGGTGGTATTGCAAAGAATTTCAACAGTAATCTGGTTCTTTGCGACAATCCACATGTTTTAATTGTTGAAGCGGACGAGTTTGATCGATCCTTTTTGTATCTGAGGGCTGATATGGCTGTGATCTCTGCCATCGAAGCGGATCACCTGGATATTTATGGTGATGCGTCATTATTGCAGGATGCTTTTCAGGAGTTTGCTGATCGTATTCCGGAAAATGGATTTTTAGTCTTGCAGGAGGATCAGAAGCTGGATTGTGCTGCTCATCTGGTGCGTTATGGCTTTTCGGAAGCATCAGCTGTTCGTGCTCAAAACGTAGTGGTAACGCCAGAAGGTCAGCAATTTGAACTTGTTTTTCCTGATGATTCCAAAATCAGTGCAATGCTGCCTTTGGCCGGAAATCATAATCTGAATAATGCACTTGCTGCGGTCTCTCTTGCCTGGATCAATCTCGTTACTCCGGAAATGATCGTTGCAGGATTGGCTACATTTAAAGGGATTAAACGACGATTCGATGTGCGTGTGAATCAAAAATACTTTTATGTTGATGACTATGCGCATCATCCCACCGAGATAAATGCCTGTTTGCAAGCTGTGCGGTCTTTGTTCCCTAAGAAGAAAATCACAGCGATATTTCAGCCGCATCTGTATAGCCGCACACGCGATTTTATGTTGGATTTTGCAAGAAGTTTGGAAGCTGTTGACGAGCTGATCCTTTTGGATATTTATCCGGCCCGCGAACGGCCAATCGCTGAAGTCAGCTCAGAAAAGTTACTTCATCTGATAGATTTAGCTGATAAACAACTCATAAAAAAAGAGCAGCTTTTAGAATGGATAGATCAAAAGCGCCCTGAGGTGTTGGTTACGATGGGTGCCGGAGATATTGACCGTTTTGTTAAACCCCTCGAAAAAATGATTGCCCAATGGTAAAACGCATCCTCACCCTATCATTTTGGGCAATAAGCATTGCTGGTGTGTTATGGCTTGCCTGGCTGGCAAGGCAACATTACCTCAATAGTCCTGTTAATGGGTTGGAAATTAAAATTGAGCGAGAACAGCAAAGTGGATTTTTGAGCAGAGAACAGCTGGCAGAAATGGTATATTCACTTACTGATTCCTTAAAGTCCAAACGCATTCGCGACATCAGAATGGCCGGTCTGGAGAACGATTTGCAGCAAAACCCATGGATTGCAGATGCTGATGTTAGTGCAACGCTGAGTGGTGTATTGCAGTTGGTTGTGCGTGAGCGTTCAGCTGTTTTAAGAGCTTACAATCGCAGGCATCAGTCGCTTTATGTTGATTCAGAAGGAGTGATTTTTCCTATAAATCCTAATTTTGCAGCACGGGTGCCAATAGTAAACGGATATTTGGATTTTCCGACCTTAAGGCACAATACTGCACATATCTCAGATTCGACTTACAGGAAATCGTTTCTGTGGCCGGCTTTTCAGCTTAATGAAAAACTCCGTAGGGATAAGTTTTTGAGCAGTCTGATTGATCAGATTTATATCAATAGTTTAGGTGAGATTGAATTGAGTCCCAAGCTGGGTAGTGCTTCGGTTTTGATTGGCGACCTTACTAATCTTGAAGAAAAACTCCTGCATCTGAAGGCTTTTTATACCCAAAAAGGCCTCAGTTCGGACTTGGCTGATTACCGACTGGTAAATTTAAAATATGAAAATCAAATAGTTTGTACAAAAAGATAGCACCATGAAAACATCTGACATTATTGTAGGATTGGACATTGGAACCACAAAGATTGCCTGCCTGGTGGGCAGAAAGAATGAGAATGGAAAGATAGAAATTCTTGGACATGGCAAAACTGAGTCAATTGGCGTAAAACGTGGTCTGGTGTCAAATATTGAAGACACCGTAAATTCTATTCGCAAAGCTGTTGACGAGGCTGCAGCCCGCTCTGGTGTGGATATTAAATATGTTAATGTGGGTATTGCAGGTCAGCATATCAAGAGCCTGCAACATCGCGGAAGTTTGATTCGCGAGAACAGCGAGGAGGAGATCAACAGGCTGGAAATAGAGAAGCTGACTAATGATATGTACAAACTTAGTATGTCAGCCGGGGAAGAGATTATTGATGTGATTCCGCAGGAATACATTGTGGATGGCGAACAGGGAATCAAACATCCGGTTGGGATGCTGGGGAGTAAGCTGGAAGCTAATTTTCATGTCATCATCGGTCAAACGGCTGCCGCTAAGAACGTGTTGAAATGCGTGAAACGTGCCGGCCTCGAAATGGTTGATCTAATACTCGAGCCTATCGCTTCGGCCGAGGCTGTGTTGGGTGACGATGAAAAGGAGGCTGGTGTGGTGCTGGTTGATATTGGTGGCGGAACAACAGATATTGCCATTTTTCACGACCGGATTATCCGTCATACAGCGGTGATTCCGTTTGGCGGCGATATCATTACCGAAGATATCCGCGAAGGCTGTACCATTATCAAAAAACATGCTGAGGAAGTAAAAGTAAAGTTTGGTTCGTCGCTGGCCAGCGAAAACAGGGACGATGAAGTAGTTTCCATCCCCGGGATCAGAGGACGTGCTCCCAAGGAGATTTCTTTTCGTAACCTGGCTTCTATTATTCAGGCACGTTTGGAAGAAATTTTCGAACATGTGCATTACGAAATTAAAAATTCCGGATTTGAGCGAAAGCTGATTGCAGGCATTGTCCTTACGGGCGGAGGTTCACTGATGCGACACATCGATCAGCTGGCAGCTTTCGTTACAGGAATGGATGTTCGGATTGGCTATCCCAACGAACACCTGGCCAAAGGCACTGCCGAAGAGCTGGCCAGCCCAATGTATGCCACAGGTATCGGCCTGGTGATCGAAGGAATATCGCGGCATCTTAATGAAGAAGAAATGGAAAGGCTGAAGGCTGCATTTGATCCTTCACAGCCCAAACCCAAACAAAAGCAATCCATAGATAAAAAGAGTAGCAACTACCTGGATAAGATTAAAAAGCTGTTCGACAGGGATTTAATTGAGTAAAAACTATTAACCTCAATTTGTTGAAAACTATCACCAAACAGATTCATAAACACCAATCAAGTAAGTAACTTTAAAATTCTAAATATCATGCCAGAAATGTTAAAATTTGAACATCCGAAAGATCAATCGAATATCATCAAAGTTATAGGCGTTGGTGGCGGTGGCAGCAATGCCGTAACACATATGTATCATCAAGGTATCAAAGGTGTTGATTTCATCCTTTGCAATACTGATTCCCAGGCGTTGGATACCAGCCCGGTGCCTGTTAAAGTTCATCTGGGCAAGCGCGAACTTGGTGCCGGTAACATTCCGGCCGTGGGTCGTGAGGCAGCACTCGAAACAGTTGATGAATTAAAAGAATTGCTTGAGCATCACACTAAAATGCTTTTCATCACTGCCGGAATGGGTGGCGGAACAGGAACCGGCGCAGCACCTGTGGTGGCTCAGGTAGCGCACGAACTGGATATCTTAACTGTTGGAATAGTTACGCTTCCTTTTGGTTTTGAAGGTCGTAAGCGCCGGCAGCAAGCCCTTGAAGGCCTCGAAGAAATGCGCAAACATGTTGATACACTGTTGATTATTAGTAATGATAAGCTGCGTGAGGAATATGGCAATATGAAACTCACCGAAG
The DNA here is from genome assembly GCA_002440975.1 of Bacteroidales bacterium UBA6229. GTDB lineage: Bacteria > Bacteroidota > Bacteroidia > Bacteroidales > F082 > UBA5536. The sequence continues at coordinate 24,102 of DJWN01000003.1, read as the reverse complement.
CCTTTAAACGTGCTGATGATGTGTTAACAACAGCTGCCAAAGGGATTGCCGAAATCATTACCGTTACCGGTTATATCAATGTTGACTTTGAGGATGTGAACACTGTGATGCGTCGCAGTGGCAAAGCTATCATGGGTTCAGCCAAATCCGAAGGTGAGAATCGGGCGTTGAAAGCTATTGAAGATGCCATGCGTTCACCCTTGCTCAATGATTCCAACATCGCAGGGGCACAAAATATCCTGCTCTATATTACTTCAGGTGAAGATGAGGTGTCGTTGGATGAGGTACTTGAGATTACTGATTATATTCAACAAACCTGTGGCAACACGGCTGAAGTTATCTGGGGAAACGGGAAAGACGATTCACTTGGAAACAATATAGCCATTACCATTATTGCCACCGGATTTGATAATGACGAAGATATTCCGATTGGATTAGGTGCACGCAAGGTTTCTGTTACTGATTTGTATGGAAACAAAACGGTATCCCGGAGCGCAACAAGCCTTGATTCCAGTAAAAAATCTCCTGTTGATGACGGAAAAGTTATCCGACATCATTTGCATGGAGATGAAGAAAAAGAAGCGGAAATCCAAGATGATTCAAACAATTCTGAGAGTAATGCTGAAACTGTTGAGCATACAATTTTTAGTTTTATTGACGAGAAGCCTTCGCCTAAGCCAAATGTAAAAGTACATTCGCTTGATGAAGATGATTCTTTTGAAGTAAAAAAGGATGAGGAACTGCCTTTTGAGGATGAGAAACCTATTGAGGTGAAACGAATGGATGCTTCAAATGTAAAACCTGATCCGGATAGATCAAAATCTGACAGCGAAACAGGAGTTAAAGAGGAGCCGACTGTAAAAGGGGTTACTTCTGAAGAGGTTGAGCAGAAAATGCCGGCAGATGATCTGGACAGAAATTCCATGATCCGGCAGTCGAGGTTAAAAGCCATGAGTATGAAGTTGCATACTCCACAGGGTCTTGAAGAGTTAGAGCGTCAGCCGGCTTATTTAAGACGTGGAACAAAACTTTCTGAAGACACTTCTGAGAATCCGGATAAGGAAGTGTCGAGGTATGAATTGAACAGCGATGGAAAGCAGTCGGGTTTGTCAACAGGCAATAGTTTTCTGCACGACAACGTTGATTAAATAAAAGTGTTATGAGTCTTGAAGTTTTGATTAATGAGGATTTGAAGCAGGCCATGCGCCAAAAGGACACCAAAAAGCTGGCTGCCTTACGCGCCATAAAAGCTGCTTTGTTATTGGAAAAAACAGGTAAGGATGTGAGTAGTGGTGAAATTCCTGAAGCGGTCGAGCTCAAATTGCTACAGAAACTCGTGAAACAACGCAGAGAATCAGAAGCTGTTTACAAAGAGCAAAACCGGCCTGAACTAGCTGAAGAAGAAGCTTATCAGGCAGAAATAATTGAAGCGTATTTGCCTGAGCCTTTGTCAGAAGAAGAGCTGGAATCACTGTTGAAGGAAGCAATCGCACAAACAGCTGCCTCTTCCATCAAGGATATGGGCAAAGTGATGGGGCTGGCCGCTAAAATGGTTGCCGGAAGGGCAGATAACCAAACTATTGCAAAACGCATCAAGGAATTGCTGGGTGTTTAGTAAATTTTAATTCCTAAAAAAAACAGGCTCGTGAATTTCAGGAGCCTGTTTTTTTTGAGGAAGTTTTAAGCTCTTAGCCGAGCATTAATCTTTTGAAAGCAGTAACAGTGAGGTCTTTATCAACTTCACTCAGGTACTGACGAACAGATTTTTTGTTCTCGCGAACGAAATCCTGATTAAGCAGGGTATTTTCACGATAGAACTTATTCAGTTTGCCTTTGGCAATTTTTTCAAGCATCTCTTCCGGTTTACCTTCATTACGAGCTTGTTCCATGCCTACTTCTATTTCGCGTTGAATAACATCTTGTGGCACATCTGCTTCGTCAACCGCAACAGGGTCCATGGCAGCAACCTGCATAGCGAGTTCGCGGCCTATCTGTGCAAGTTTTTCGTTGTCATTCTTATTCAGGCCAACTACGGTTGCCAGGCGGTTTCCGGGATGAATATAGGCGGCTGTGAAAGGTGCTTCGATTTTTTCGAAAGCTCCCAGATCTATTTTTTCACCTATTACTCCGGTTTGATCTGTGATAATGCCTTCAACAGTTCTGCCGTTGAGTTCCAGTTTTTTCAAACCTTCAACGTCAGTAATTTTATTTGCGATAGCGAGATCAAGGATGCTTTCGGCATTTTTAACAAAGTCTTCGTTTTTAGCAACAAAGTCAGTCTCGCAATTGATCATCAATACGGCAGCGTAAGTGTTATCAGCATTTGTTTTTGCTAATACTACGCCATCTTTAGCTTCGCGATCGGCTCTTTTTGCAGCTACTTTCTGGCCTTTTTTGCGGAGGATGTCAACAGCTTTTTCCATGTCGCCTTCACTTTCGACCAAAGCCTTTTTGCAATCCATCATACCGGCACCGGTGAGCTTTCTTAATTCATTAACTTGAGCAGCAGTAATATTCATGAGATTATATTCAATTTATAAGAAATTTATTTTTTTGCTACAGCTTTGCGGGGTCTTTTGCTTCGTCCGCCTTCAGTAGTTTTTTTGCCGGGTTTAGCTTTGCTGTCCGGCTCATCTTCATCATCGGTAATTTTTCTCTGGTTATCGGTGTTTTCCTCTTCCTCCTCATGATCGTCATGGCTTTTCTCTTTTGCCATTTTTCTTTCATTTAATCCTTCTTCGATGGCTTGAGCAATTAAACGAATGATCAGCGAAATTGATTTTGAAGCGTCATCATTTCCGGGAATTGGGAAATCGATCAGATTAGGATTAGAATTGGTATCAACGATAGCAAAAGTAGGAATATTCAGTTTGCGCGCTTCCGCAATGGCGATGTTTTCTTTGATCACGTCAACTACGAAAACAGCTGATGGCAGACGATTCAGATCGGCAATACTCCCCAGGTTCTTTTCGAGTTTTTCACGTTCGCGGTGTATCTGGAGTCTTTCTCTTTTCGAGAGGTTTTGATATGAATCACTTACAGTAAGCTTATCAATGCTGGCCATTTTCCTCACGGCTTTGCGGATGGTTGCAAAGTTGGTGAGCATTCCGCCAGGCCAGCGTTCGGTAACGTAAGGCATATTGATTTTGCTAACTTCTTCAGCAACGATGTCTTTGGCTTGTTTTTTGGTAGCAACAAAAAGGATTTTTTTGCCTGAACGAGCCAGTTGGCGGGCAGCATTAGCAGCTTCTTCCAGTTTGGCCTGCGTTTTATACAGGTCGATAATGTGGATTCCGTTGCGTTCCATAAAGATATAAGGAGCCATGTTAGGATTCCATTTTCTTTTCAGATGGCCGAAATGTACACCGGCATCCAATAATTCTTCAAATGATACTCTTGACATAAATTTTTTGTTAAATGTTTACATTCACTAAATACAATTGCTGAGTAGTTCTTGCAAGAAGTCTCAGCAATTTGGATACTAAACACAATTGCAGGCAAGCTGAAGGTTTAGCGTTTACTGAACTGGAATTTCTTACGGGCTTTGGGTTGGCCTGGTTTCTTACGTTCAACCATACGTGGGTCGCGACGCATCAAACCTTTGGCTTTCAACACAGGGCGGTATTCAGGGTCTATTTCGCATAAGGCACGGCTGATTGCCAGACGGGCTGCTTCGGCCTGTCCGTTGATTCCGCCACCATCCAGGTTGATCTTTACATCGTATTTGCCGATATTATCGGTGAGCATAAAAGGTTGCTCTACAACGTATTGCAATATACCTGTTGGAAAATACTCCTTGTAATCCCGCTTATTTACCGTAATGCTGCCATTGCCATTTTTAACATAAACACGGGCAACAGCAGTTTTCCTTCTGCCTAAAGCGTTGATAACTTCCATGATTATTTATTTGTATTGAATTTGAGTTCTTGAGGTTGCTGGGCTTCGTGCTTGTGCTCCGATCCGGCATAAACATGCAGGTTGCGGAATAATTCGGCTCCGAGCTTTGTTTTTGGAAGCATACCTTTTACAGCATGTTCAACTACTGCAATAGGTTTACGCTCAAGCTGTTCTTTAACAGGACGAACGCGTTTGCCTCCCGGATAACCTGTATGACGCACGTAATACTTGGTCTCCATTTTATTGCCTGTGAGGGCAATTTTTTCGGCATTTATTACAATTACATTATCACCACAATCACTGTGGGGAGTAAAGCTGGGTTTATGCTTGCCTCTTAAAATTTTTGCAATTTCTGAGGCCAGGCGACCCAGAATCTGGCCTTCGGCATCAACTACAAACCACTGCTTATTGGCATTCTCTTTGTTGACGCTTACAGTTTTATAACTAAGTGTATTCATTTGACTATTAATGTTTTCGTGTGTCTTTTACGCACCTGCTTCTCCCAAAACGGGGTGCAAAAATAGAACATAATTTTTGTTTGAACAAATTTATCCACATTAATTTGTTGATAGTTTTAACTTTAGGTTGTTGCCGTAATCTTTGGTTCAAAATTGTCTGCCTATTATGCTGGCCTCAAAACTTGCCTCAATGGTCAAAAATTTTTTCCTTAAGCCAGCCCATCGATGCGTGGAGTCTGTTGTCGAATTTGGGCACAAAAGGTTTGATATCTATCAAAGGTGTTTCGTCCAGCATATCGGCATGATTGAAATAAAGCCGGTGCCCTTCAATTTTGACGATTTCTACAATCGACATCCCGATAGGGTTGGGGCGGTGCGGACTTCTGATTGCAAAAATACCATACGCTTTATCGTCCAGAAAAGGTTTTTGTTTCAGCTTTGATGCCTGGCTCTGGTGGAAATGATAAAGCAGAATGGCATGTGAAAATTGTTCTAAACCTTCTAATCCGGCTACATAGGCTTCGTCAAGTTCTGCAACGGCCAGCATGCTTTTTTCAGCAAAAAATGGCTGAATGGGCATACCTTTGGTTTGGGTGTATTGCGTTCGGATGATACCGATTGGGTGTAGTTCCATATTTTATTGAGATTAAGTCTTAATCAGCTGATTACGATACATTTGTATGGTGTTGCTTAAGCCATAATACAAAGCATCTGCTATCAACGCATGACCAATTGATACTTCCAGTACAGTTGGAATTCGCTGAACAAAATAGGCAAGGTTTTCCAGGTTGAGGTCGTGACCCGCATTGATGCCCAACCCAAGAGAATTGGCTACTTCGGCTGCTTTTACAAATGGCTTGATGGCTGCTGATCTATCACCGAAAAAATCAGTTGCATAGGATTCGGTATAAAGTTCGATGCGATCGGTTCCGGTATCCACAGCATGTTTTACCATTTCCACATCGGGATCTACAAAGATGGATGTTCTGATTCCGGCTTCCTTAAAACGGGTGATCGTGGGTTTTAGAAACGCTTTATATTTGAGGGTGTCCCATCCATGATCGGAAGTGAGCTGTGCTGGATCGTCAGGAACAAGTGTTACCTGATGGGGCATGTGTTTTAAAACTAAATCAATAAATTCGGGGGTTGGATTGCCTTCAATGTTAAACTCAGTTGTAATGAGTGGCCGGAGCAATTCAACATCCTGATAGGTGATATGTCGCTGATCAGGACGTGGATGCACTGTAATGCCTTCAGCTCCATATTGTTCACAATCAATGGCGGCTTGTTGCACATCGGGTATGTTTCCGCCTCTGGCATTGCGAAGCGTAGCTATTTTGTTGATGTTAACACTGAGTTTGGTCATAATGAAAGACTTAAATGGTTTTCGAAAGCCTGCTTGGATTGCGAAATTACAAAATTTCACCGCTTAAGCTGTACTATAAAATGGGTTGATTTTGAGGATTAAGTTTTTCAATTGTGGGGATAAAACACAAATGACAGTTTTTTGACAAACTGAAAGATAATCGTAATTTTACAACGAATCAAACTAATAATTTTATAGGATGCGTGTTGTCATTCAGCGGGTTAATGAGGCTTATGTAGCAATTGAAAATAAAAGGAAAAGTGCGATAGGATTGGGCTTGGTTGTTTTGCTTGGAATTGAGCATAACGATACACCGGAGGATGCGGATTGGCTATGTGCCAAGTTGGCGCGGCTGAGGATATTCGCTGACGAAAACGGACTGATGAATCATGACATACAAACTGTTGGAGGTAGTTTTATTGTGGTGAGCCAGTTTACCCTGCATGCCAGCACAAAAAAAGGTAACCGACCTTCTTATATCAGGGCAGCCCGCCCCGAACAGGCTGTGCCACTGTATGAGCATTTTGTTGAAAAACTTAAACAAACATCAGGTTGTGATGTTTTTACAGGCGAGTTCGGAGCCTATATGCAGGTAGGTCTTGTCAATGATGGCCCTGTGACCATCTTAATGGATTCGGCAAAGAAAGAATAAGTGTTTGTTTCGATTGAATTTATCAAACATTTCAACCAGATATTTGTCTTAGCTCAAAAGCTTTAGGTTACAGACTAACACAATTTAGGAATGCACGAATTACCTAAGACCTACGAAACTGATACCATTAGTGCGAAACACAGACGTAAGGCCGAGACACTTTATTTGATCTTAGCGGCTTTGTTTGTAACATCCTTGGTGACCAGCAATTTAATCTTCCAGAAATTTTTTCACTGGAACCCGCTCGGGCTGTTTAATTTTGAATTGAGTGTGGGAATAATTGCTTATCCTATCACCTTTTTAATAACTGATATTATCTCAGAAGTTTTCGGACAGAAAAGAGCTAATAATGTAGTTATTGCAGGGATTTTTGCCAGTTTTTTTGCTTTGTTGATTATCATCGTTTCTGATCTTGCACCGGCTACGGAATGGTCGCCAATAAGTGATAAGGAGTTTAGCAAAGCCTTTAGTTTTACCTACCTGGCTGTTGCAGCTTCGTTGGCAGCCTATCTTTTTGCGCAATTTCTGGATGTTCAGGTTTTTCATTTTTGGAAACGACTCACAAAAGGAAAACATCTTTGGTTGCGCAATAATCTTTCCACTTTTACGAGCCAGTTTGTGGATACCTTTACCGTATTGTTTCTGTTAAGTATTTTCGAAATTCTTGAGTGGAAGTTATTCGGAATGCTCTTGTTGAACGGATTCCTTTTTAAAGTAGTTTTCGCCCTGCTTGATACCCCTTTTGCTTATCTGGGCGTATATGGTCTGCGCCGGTATTTTGGTTTGAAAGGTCATGGTGCCGAGCTCCGATTGGACGACTGAGTTTTATTCGGTAATTTTGCAGCTTTAAACCGTCGTATATGGAACTGGCATTTAAAAGGTATGGAAATACCGAAGATCAGCCGCTTATCATTTTACATGGCTTGTTTGGTATCTCAGATAATTGGGTGACTTTTGGCAAACGCATTGCTTCTGAAGGATTTAATGTGATTATCCCTGATCAACGCAACCACGGCAAATCGCCTCATAGCGATGTTTTTAACTATCTGGCCATGACCGATGATCTTGTTGAATTGGTTGAAAAACTTGAACTTCAAAAACCGATTTTACTTGGACATAGCATGGGAGGCAAGGTAGCCATGCGTTTTGCAATCGAATATCCTGAATTGGTCAAAAAGCTCGAAATTGTAGATATCAGCCCCAAAGCTTATGGCGACAGGCCGTATCACAGAGCCATGGTGGAGGCCATGCAATCCGTTGATTTGAGCCTGATTTCGAGCAGAGGCGAAGCTGAAGAACAACTAGCCGAAAAAGTACCGCAGGAGCGTATTCGCAAGTTTTTACTAAAAAATCTTCACTGGAAGGATAAAAAAACACTTGAATGGAGGATCAATCTTTCAGGCATTGCCGCCAACCTCAATCAGATGTTTGATGCCATCCAAACAGCAGAAGTGTTTACCAAACCTACCTTGTTTATAAGGGGTGGCGCATCCGATTATATTTTGCCCGATGATTATCCGCATATCCGACACAATTTTCCGAGGGCCGAAATTATAACCATCGAAGGTGCCTCCCATTGGGTTCATGCCGAAGCAGCAGAACAGTTTTATCAGATTAGCTCAGGTTTTCTTACTGGCAATCCCGACTGGAACAAAGAGGTTTAAATCAAAAGCAGAAGGGCGAGAAAAACTATTTCGATCCCAGTAGTTTCTTAATCTCATGAAGTTTCAATAGGGCTTCAACGGGTGTGAGTGTGTCGATGTTTGTATTGAGAATATCATCTTTGATTTGTAAGAGAAGCGGGTCATCAAGTTGGATAAAACTCAATTGTAAATCATCAGCAAGCTGTTTGGTGTTTTTATGTTTTTCAAGTGCCTCACCTGAGTGAGATTGTTCCAGCATCACCAAAAGTTTATTGGCTCTGTCGATCACTTTGCGGGGCATACCGGCCATAGCAGCCACATGAATCCCAAAGCTGTGTGCGCTGCCGCCTTTTCTCAATTTTCGAAGAAAAATCATGCGGTTTCCCATCTCTTTTACGGCTACATGATGATTACGAATCCTTGGAAATGAGGTCGACATCTCATTTAGTTCGTGATAATGTGTGGCAAACATCACTTTAGATCTGTAAGAAGGGTGATCATGGAGATATTCTGTGATTGCCCAGGCAATGCTGATGCCATCATAAGTGCTGGTGCCTCTGCCGATTTCGTCCAGGATCACCAGGCTTCTTCCGGAAATATTATTCAGAATGCTGGCCGTTTCGTTCATTTCGACCATAAAAGTTGATTCGCCCGACGAAATATTATCGCTGGCACCCACTCGCGTAAACACTTTATCTGTTATTCCCAACATAGCGGAATCAGCCGGAACATAGCTTCCCATTTGTGCCAGCAGCACAATCAATGCTGTTTGCCGGAGTAGTGCCGATTTACCCGACATATTGGGTCCGGTGATCATCATCACCTGCTGTGTTTTCTGATCCAGGAACACATCATTTGGAATATAGGATTCGCCATGTGGCAATTGCTGTTCAATTACCGGATGACGGCCTGCTTTGATGTCGATAGCATAGCCTTCATTTAGTTCAGGCTTGTTGTAATTGAATTGTTTGGCCACGCCGGCAAAGCTGATCAAACAGTCCAGGTGAGCAAGCAAATTGGCATTCAGTTGAACCGGAGCCACATAAGCTGCAGTGGCTACAACGAGCTCTTGATATAGGTCTTGTTCAATTTGTTGCATCTGATCTTCGGCACCCAGGATTTTTTGTTCGTATTCTTTAAGCTCCTCAGTGATGTAACGTTCAGAACCAGTGAGTGTTTGTTTTCGAATCCAGTTGGTTGGCACTTTGTTTTTGTGCACATTTGTTACCTCCAGGTAATATCCAAAAACATTGTTGTAACCAACTTTCAGGCTTGAAATTCCGGTTTGTTCGATTTCTCTTTTCTGCAGTTGTTGAAGGAAGTCTTTACCAGAGCGGGAAAGCTTGCGTAATTCATCCAGTTTTTCAGAAACACCATCGGCAATAATATTTCCTTTCGATAGCAAAGCCGGAGGTTCTTGCGTGAGTTGTTTCAAAATGCGATCACCAATGATCTGACAGGGGTTGAGCTGTTCGGCAATTTTCAGAAGAGATTCGTGTGTACTTTGCTCACAGCTTGCTTTGATGTTGCTCACTTGTTGCAGTGCTTTGGCAACTTGTTGCAATTCGCGCGGATTAACTCTGCCAAGCGAAACTTTTGAAATCAAACGTTCCAGATCGCCCGAGGCTCTGATGGCTTCTGTTATTTTTTTAGCAATGTTATCTTCTTCCAGAAAAAAACCAACAATTTCCTGGCGTTCAATAATCAGGTTACGGTTTTTGAGTGGTAAGGCAATCCATCTGCGCATCAAACGGCTTCCCATAGGCGAAACCGTTCTGTCGAGCACATACAGCAGTGTTTTGGCGTTTTGGTTGAGGGGCGAAAGCAATTCCAGGTTTCGAATGGTAAACTTGTCCAGCCACACATACTGACCTTCATCAATGCGCGAAAGCCCCGAAACATGCTCGATTTTATCGTGATGCGTTTCGAGCAGGTAATGCAAAGCGGCACCAGCTGCAATCACACCTTGCTGAAACTGTTCAACGCCAAAGCCTTTGAGAGAGGTGGTTTTGAAATGACGGGTGAGCACTTCAAAGGCAAAATCGGGAGTAAAAACCCAATCGTCAAATACACTCAGATAAAAGCGGTCAGAAAAGGTCTGGATGAAGTTTTTTCGTTGATTGCGCTGAATTACTACTTCGCTGGGGTTGAAGCTTTGCAGGAGTTTGTCAACATATTCTGTATTGCCCTGAGCCACATAAAATTCACCTGTCGAGATATCCAGAAAAGCCAGTCCGGTTGCAGGGCTGTCGAAATGAACTGCTGCCAAAAAGTTATTTTCTTTTTGTGAGAGCACATTATCATTGTATGAAACGCCAGGCGTAACAAGTTCTGTAACTCCTCGTTTTACAATTTTTTTGGCGAGTTTTGGATCTTCAAGCTGATCGCAGATGGCAACTTTTTGTCCGGCTTTTACTAGTTTTGGCAGGTAAGTATCCAGTGAGTGATGTGGGAAACCGGCCAGTTCGATAGAGCTGGCAGCTCCATTAGCCCTCTTGGTGAGCACAATACCTAATATCTCGGAGGTTTTAATGGCATCTTCTCCAAAAGTTTCATAAAAATCGCCCACCCTGAAAAGCAACAGGGCTTCAGGATATTTTGCTTTAATGGCATTGTATTGCTTCATTAAAGGGGTTTCTACAACAGATTTGGCTGATTTGCTCATCGTTTTTCCATCGGATTGAACCAACAAAGATAGAACAGAGTATTTAATTGGACAGTGTTGGCAGGATTGTTTTCAGGATTCTATCGTATTTTTGCATAAAAAGTATGAAGCAACTGAGTTTGGATCAGCTGGGTCGGATAGACCAGGAGCACTACAAAAGGGCAGAAAAAATGCCGCTGATAGTAGTGTTGGATAATATTAGATCGCTTCACAACATTGGCTCTGTGTTTCGAACAGCTGATGCTTTTCGTGTTTCTGCTGTTTTTTTATGTGGAATATCAGCTTGCCCGCCACACCGTGAGATACATAAAACAGCACTGGGCGCAACCGAATCAGTTGATTGGAGATATTTTAAGACAACAGAGGAAGCTATTCGTTATTTAAATTCGGAAGAATATACAGTGTTTGCTGTGGAACAGACAGATGAGAGTATTCCATTGAACGAGATGAAATTATCAAACGAGAAAATAGCCTTAGTATTTGGAAATGAGGTGGAAGGAGTGGGAGATGCAGTACTGTGTCAGTGTAATGGAGCAATAGAAATTCCACAGGCAGGAACCAAACATTCCTTGAATATTTCAGTGTGTGCAGGCATAGTATTATGGCATTATTTTACAAAATGGGAGCAATTTGGTAACCTTTAATGTTTGGTGCCGTATAAAGGCTTAATGAACTGTTAATTTTATAACTCAAATTTTTGTAATGACTTGCATTTTGGTGATTTATTGCTAATTTTGCACAAAAATATTTTTGAAAAAAAGCAACACTAAAAACAAAAATCGTATCTTGCACACTAAAAGCAATTAAAGACAATCCTATTAAATTGATTAACTACTTAAAAAATTGCATTATGAAAAACCTTCTACTTCGAACCAAACTGCTGTTATTAGCACTTTTGGTAGCTTTTCCAATCTTTATGATTGCCCAGGAAACCGAGGATGAAAAAGAGACTAAACGCAGCTCGTCTTTTTCACCTTATTGGTTCCTTCAGGGCGAAATAGGACCAAGCTGGTCACATGCTGATTTATCAAAATACGGCTTTACGCCGGACTTTAGTCAAACAAACATTAATGGTGCCTTGGCAGTTGGTCGTCAGTTTTCTCCTGTATTTGATGCCTATGCCAAACTGGAAAGAGGATTTTTTCAGGGAGAGAAAGAAAACGCATCCTCCAGTGGCATTATTAACGAACCGTTTGGACGAGATATGTATTTTAATAACGATTACTTTGCCGGATCATTAAATCTTGGTATAAATCTCTCCAATTTATTTGCCGGCTACAATGATCGTTTGGTTGATTTTGGGCTTCACCTTGGTGTAGGTCAAGCTCAATGGAAAGCCATCACATACGATATGAATACTGACGCTGAATTGGCTCGTAGTGGCTATAAAGACAATAAATCTGGTGGTTCTGGAAATGGTATCAGCGAAAGAAATGTTGACCTTACTGTTCCAGTGGGTTTTGATGTGACTTTCAAAGTAAGTGATAGATGGGATATTTATGGCGATTATTCTTACAACTGGATGAGTACCGATTATGCTGATAATGTTTATGGAGGTGCGATGGAAGTGAAGAACGATGTATATTCCTATTTCAATGTTGGTGCCCGTTACAAATTTGGCAAGTCTAATGTCAAAGGCATGGCCTCCGATTTTGGAAAAGTTGAGTTGCAGGTTATTCCTGAAGTACTTGAAGAAAAGGGTGATAGCGTAACGGTTACCATCAAAGGAAACTTCCCGCCGAAATACTTCAAGAAAGACGCAGTGATGAACTTTACACCTGTGCTCACTTATGAAGGTGGTGCTACAGCATTTGAACCCCTTACCTTTAAGGGAGAATCAGTTAGTGGTGATGGTACTTTGATCAGCTATCAGAATGGCGGGAGTTTCACTTACACCGGTAAGATTCCTTACACTCCTGATATGAATGTAAGTGAATTAGTGGTTGCTCCCCTGATTTATTCGCACAAGGGAACCGTTTACCCAACACGCGAACAGGTGATGGAAAACGCTAACTATTACATGGCCGACGAACGCAAGCTTGCTGATGGTGTTATCTACACTTCAAAACGTATTGAAGACAACTTGAACAACAGTGTGATGGCTCATGGTTACGAAAAAGTTACCATTGTCACTCAATCAGCAGATCTGTATTTCCAGGTGAATCTGGCTAACCTGAATTGGAACCTTCCAATGAATAAAAAACAGGAAAGCAAAGATGCACTTGCCGGCATGACAACCGATGTTTTAAAAGGCTGGGAACTGAAAGATATCACTATCGATGGCTGGGCATCTCCCGAAGGTGAAGAGACATTTAACCAGGGATTATCAGGCCGTCGTGCTAAAACCACTGTTGATTTCGTTAAAAGAGAACTTGACAAACTGGCTAAAAAGCACAAAAGTGATTTAGCTTTCAATAAAGTGAATGAAATCACTTTTGTTGAATCAGCTAACGGCCCCGACTGGAATGGTTTTATGAGTGCTGTTGAAGCTTCTGCCATAAAAGATAAAAACTCTATCCTTAATGTTGTGCGTTCAGCTAGTGCTGATCAGCGTGAACAGGAAATCAGGAATATGATTTTGATCTATCCTGAAATTGAAAATGATATTCTTCCTCCGCTCCGTCGTGCAATCATTAATGTAAACACTTTTGAGCCTAAACATTCAGACGCAGAATTAGCTGAATTGGCAATCTCAGATCCTGCTTCACTCAAATTGAATGAACTGCTTTATGCTGCTACACTCACCGAAGACCTGAATACACGCAAAGCTATCTATGCAACTGCGATGGATTTACATCCAAAATGTTTGCGTGCTGTTGTAAATGCTTCAGAAGTTGAGTTGCAAATGGGTAATGTGGCTGAAGCCAAACGCCTCTTGCAGAAAGCAGCAGAGATGTCAGATAAATCAGCTGAAGTACACAACAACCTTGCTGTTGTTGCTGTGATGGAACGCGATTTTGCTGCAGCAGAAATGCATCTGAACAAAGCAAAAGCACTTGGTGGAGACGTAAATTACAATATGGGTATTGTAAATATCTACAAAGGTGACTATGCAAAAGCTGTTTCACTTATGCAGGGCGAAAAATGCGATTACAACCTTGGTCTTGCGCAATTGTTGAACAAAGACTACAGTGCAGCGAAAAACACTCTTGGTTGTGCCCCTGAAACTGCTGAAGGCTTCTACCTGATGGCAGTTGCCAGTGCCCGTACCGATGATGCAAGTGGTGTGTACACCAACCTGATGAAAGCCATTCAAAAGGACGAAAATTATAAAAATACTGCTAAATGGGATCGTGAGTTCATGAAGTATTATAGTGAGCCGGATTTCAGGAATATCGTTCAGTAATTATCATTTAATAGGATGTTTGAAAACCGGTCAGTTTTGCTGGCCGGTTTTTTTGCTTTGTATATCTCGTTTGCAGGCTTGATGTAATTTAATAACTTTGTTAAATTTAGTTTACTATGAAAACACCCAGAAAGAAAAAATCTGCTAGAAAACTAGGCAAGGCAGGAGCACCCAATAAGGCAGGGTTACCTCCCGGCAGTTTGATTCATATTGGCCAGGTTAAGACCGAAAAAACATCCTTCGATTTGATAACAGCGGATGCCAATTCATTTGAAATGTTGAAAGACATTACTTTAGAGCAGATCCTAAATCAACTTGATACAACAAAAACAAGCTGGATCAGGGTGATTGGTTTGCAGAATGCCGCATTAATTGGTGAGTTTGGTGAAAAGTTTAAGCTGCACTCCTTATTTTTGGAGGACATACTTAACACCGGCCAGAGACCAAAATCAATTATAGAAGAGGATGCGCTTTTCTTTACACTTAAAACACTGGCTGTTGACAAAGAAAATGCCATGATAGCCGATCAGGTTAGTTTTGTGTTGAAAGAGAATCTTTTGATTTCTTTTCACGAAAGCGAATTGAGCATTTTTGATACTATCTTTAAACGCTTTGAGGTGCCCGCTGGTAAATTGCGTACTTACGGACCTGACTATTTGATGTATGCCCTTACAGATATCATAGTCGATCACTATTTTCAGGTAGTCGAAATTGTGGCTAATGCCCTCGATCAGATCGAAGAGAAGCTGATAACAGAAATTAATGAGCAAGTTCTTGATCAGATACAACACAACCGGAAGGAGTTAATTTTTATGAAAAAGGCTGTGTTTCCTCTGCGTGAGGCACTTAGTGCTATTCTAAAAACTGAATCCGATTTGCTTAACAGACGAAACATGAAGTACTTTAACGATGTGAACGATCATGTGATGCAGGTTTTTGAAACCATCGAGACTTACCGCGAGCTTAATACAAACCTCAAGGACATGTACCTTTCTGAACTCAGCCACCGCATGAATAAAGTGATGCAGGTGCTTACCATTATAGCTACAATATTTATCCCGCTCACTTTTATCGCAGGTATTTATGGGATGAATTTCGAGTACATGCCTGAATTGTCTTTTAAATATGGTTATTTTGTGGTTTGGTTTATAATGCTTTTTATTGCAGGCTGGATGTTGGTTTTATTCAAAAAAAACAAATGGTTGTGAGTTCTGTAGTCTGGGATTAATGATACTTTTGCACACTAAAATATTATTTATGTCAACATTGATCTGGGTACTTTTGGGGATTTTTACCCTTTATTTAATTTATTCAACCTACAAGCGTTATAAACTTGTAAAGAATTACTCACCTGAAAATGAGAGTGATAAATTGGTTTTGCTAAACGATAAAAACTTCAATAAGCAGATTCATAGAGGAGTTGTTCTGGTTGATTTTTGGGCCCCCTGGTGCGGTCCATGTAAAATGATTGCTCCGGTGGTGAGCGAATTGGCTGATCAGTTTGAGGGAAAGGCCAGGATCGGAAAGTTAAATGTCGATGAAAACAAAGTTACGGCTGCAGAATATGGTGTAAGAAGTATTCCAACACTCATCCTATTCAAAGACGGAGAGCCTGTGAAACAATTTGTTGGCGTAAAACCTAAATCTGTCTTTGCAAAAGCAATTGAAGCTCACTTGTCTTAAAATGGAAGTTCTAATTCTTGTCGTTTTCTTTTTGGCAAGCTCAGAAGGATGAGACCATAAGAATTATCTATCCAGTTCTTGATCAGTGCTGAATCTGTAACATGTTCCATTTCAACTGCGATCCAGTGTTGTTTGTTCAAATGGTATGCCGGGATTACTTCCGGATATTTTTCCAATCTGTCAATAACATCTTCAGGTGAAGCTTTGATGCTGATACGCAAAGGACCTTCCAGATTAGCCAGCAAAAATATCTTGTCGGCGGCTTTAAAAACCAGCGTATCGTCACCAAATGGCAAACTTTCTGTAGTATAAGGTTTTGATAAACAATATTCTCTGATCGCTTCGATGTGCATGATTGTTATTTTCGGAGATTAATAGGTTCAAAATTACTTGGTTTTCGAATTTAAATTCCAGGAGAACTGGAACAACTTTTTCGTTTTGAAAATTAAAAGGAGTTTCCGGCTATCCGAAAACTCCTTTTGAATGTTGCTTATTAAGCACCCTGTTAAATTCCAAAAACATTTTTGATCTGATCGACATAGTCGAGTTTTTCCCAGGCAAAGAATTCCACTTCCTTATAGAAATGGTTTTGACCGTTTTTAGATTCCTGGCGGGTATGCTCATCTTCGTAATATACTTCGATTTCTTGTGTATATGGGGTACGGCCAAAATGGCCATAAGCAGCTGTTGGGCTGAATACGGGGTTTTTGAGTCCGAAACGTTTTACGATAGCAAACGGACGCATATCAAAAAGTTCCTGCACTTTAGCAGCAATTTGTTCATCGGTGAGCTGTTTTCCACTGGTATCTTTAACTTTGGCTGTATTTCTGGTATTGATATAAAAGCCAACCGGTTGTGCCACTCCGATGGCATAGGCAACTTGAACAAGAACCTCATCTGCAACACCAGCTGCAACCAGATTTTTTGCGATATGCCGTGTGGCGTAAGCAGCCGAACGATCTACCTTGGAAGCATCTTTACCCGAAAATGCGCCTCCGCCATGCGCACCCCGACCACCATAGGTATCCACAATAATTTTTCTGCCAGTGAGTCCGCTGTCACCATGAGGGCCTCCGATCACAAATTTTCCGGTCGGGTTAACGAATAATTTATAATCGTCTTTAAATAAACGCTTTACACGATTAGGTAATTTCTTTTTTACGCGTGGGATGAGTATATCGCGTACATCGGCTTCGATTTGTTTGAGCATGGCTTTTTCTTCATCAAAATCGTCATGCTGGGTAGAAACAACAATGGTGTCAATGCGAATAGGTTCCCAATCATTAGTGTATTCAATCGTCACCTGGGATTTTGAATCAGGACGGAGGTATTTCATTTTCTTTCCTTCACGGCGGATAGCAGCCAGTTCCTGGAGCAAAATATGTGATAGATCCATAGTAACTGGCATCAAGTCGTCTGTTTCTTTGCAGGCAAAGCCAAACATCATACCCTGATCACCGGCACCTTGTTCTTCGGCACTGGCACGTACAACACCCTGATTAATGTCGGGGGATTGTTCGTGAATGGCTGATAATACTCCGCAGGACTTGGAATCGAACTGATACTCGGCTTTGGTGTAACCGATTTTTTCAATCGTTTGACGCACCGTCTGTTGTACATCAACATAAGCATTTGTTTTGATTTCGCCTGCCACAACAGCCAGTCCGGTTGTTACCATGGTTTCGCAGGCTACTTTCGATTCAGGATCATGGCGAAGTATTTCGTCTAGAATAGCATCAGAAATTTGATCCGAAACTTTATCGGGATGGCCCTCAGAAACGGACTCAGAAGTGAATAAATATCCCATTATTCCTTTTATTTGAAAAAGTAAATCTACATCAGCTGAAAGTGTGATTGGCGGGGGCTAAATATTGCTTTAGCATTTTTTTTTGTGGTTGCAATCAATCAAATCTTTCCACGCCAACGCAGACAAATCATTCTGATTTGCGCGGCAAAATTAGCTATTTTTGATGAAAAAAGAAATTTTAGGTCAAAAGATTTTTACGTAGGTCAAAATTGCTTTTTAAAACAAAAAAGTTCAAAAAATTTGTGTTCTATTCGAAAAATGCTGTACATTTGCAACTCCAAATTTGAAACGCGGAAATAGCTCAGTTGGTAGAGCACGACCTTGCCAAGGTCGGGGTCGCGAGTTCGAGTCTCGTTTTCCGCTCTGAGTTAAATCCCGATTCGTTTCGGGATTTTTTGTAAACGTTCATACACATCAAACCGATGCCCGCCCGAGTGGTGGAATTGGTAGACACGAAGGACTTAAAATCCTTTGGCCATTGCGGCCGTGCCGGTTCGAGCCCGGCCTCGGGTACGGTTTTTAATAAAAGCTGATGATCTCTTTTGATCGTCAGCTTTTTTGTGCTTAGTAAATTAAGGTTTGAAACCGCAGCCTTAAAATTTGAACTAATTTCGCACTTTAAAAATTCATTCAATGACAAATAAACAAACTGTATTTCAGCATGTTAAATCTTATGTGATCATTACTTTAGGATTGTTTGTGATGGCATTTGGCTGGACGGCATTTCTGATTCCAAATGATTTACTCGGAGGTGGCGTAAGTGGTATTGCAACATTGGTTTATTGGTCCACCGGACTTTCTACGGGTATTACCATTCTTGCTGTTAACATAGTGCTAGTATTAATTGCACTGCGGGTTTTGGGTTTTAGCTTTGGCATTAAAACGATCTATTCTATTTTGGTTTTGTCGTTTTTCTTTTCAATGCTGCAGCTCTATTTCCCGGAACCACTCGTGAAGGATAAATTTTTGTCGGCAATTGTTGGTGGCATCATGGGTGGCGCAAGTGTGGGTTTGATTTTCACCCAGGGTGGAAGTACCGGTGGAACGGATATCGTTGCTATGCTTGTGAATAAGTACCGGAATATCAGCCCGGGGAAAATCATTTTATTTATTGATGTTTTTATCATTTCGAGTTCTTATTTAATTCTTCAAAGCATTGAAACACTGGTGTATGGCTTCGTTGTTATGGGTGTTGCAAGTTATACAATTGATTTGGTGCTTACGGGAAATAAACAATCTGTTCAGCTTTTTATTTTCTCACGGAATGCGAGCATAATAGCTGATCGAATTGGAAATGAAACTGGCAGGGGTGTCACTTTTATTAAAGGAAAAGGTTGGTACACCAAAGCCGAACACGATATCCTGATGGTGATTGTAAAGAAAATGGAATCACATCAGTTGTTTAGAATTGTCAGAGAGGAAGATCCGGAGGCTTTTGTTTCGCTAAATACGGTGATGGGAGTTTACGGAAAAGGCTTTGATATTATTCGTTAAGCTTTGCTTCCAGGAAAGTTTAATCTCAGCTGAGAAATTATTACACCAGACAGCATCAACAGGCATCCGAAAAGTGCAACCAGGCTGAGTGTTTCTTCCAGGATCAGCCAGCCACCAAAAGCTGCAAAGGCTGCTTCGAGGCTGAGAATCAAGGCGGCGTGATCAGCTCTTACCTTGCGCTGTCCAACGATTTGAAGTGTATAGCCAATCCCAACGGATGCCACTCCTGCATAAAGTATTGGAATCCAGGCATCACTTACATCGGTGGGGTTTAACGGTTCTCCAAAAGCCAGACCTGCCAATAAGCTTATCACGCCAGTAAATAAATATTGTGAGATAGCCAAAAGCCTGAAATCGTACTTTGGGCTTAAATAGGAAAGAATAATCAGGTGTAATGCCCAAAACAAAGCACTTGTTAAGACCAACAGATCACCTGCCTGCATTGAAGTGCCCGGGAAAACAGACAGAAAATACAGGCCACCCAAAGCCAGAATTACACCAAGCCAGGTCTGCATCGTTGATCGGTTTTTGGATCGAATGCTCAATAATGGAACAAAAACGATGTAAAGACTGGTTATAAATCCTGCATTGCCTGCTGTTGTGTATTTTAAGCCAAGTTGCTGAAAAAAAGCAGCAAAAAACAAGGGAATACCAGCAAACAATCCCATGATAAGTGCTGACTTCACATTTATTAAGGGTTTAAAAATGCCTTTTTTTAACCATAGCAGTGGTAATAAACTCAGCGTACCCAATAAAAACCGGATGCCGTTGAAAGTAAGTGGTTGCATATACTCCATTCCCTGACGCTGGGCAACAAAGGCGAATCCCCAAATCAGCGAAGCACTAAACAAGCCTAAATGTCCTGCATTGAGTAGCCGGTTCATTCCAGTTGAAGTTTTTTCCAGGTTCTTGTCAAAAGCCATAGGGAAGTTAAACCGATAATGATGAGGAAAATGGCTGTTTTGTAATTAGCATAAAGGATTTCTCCGATTGCAAATAAGGTGCTATAAACAAATAAAACTCCCCAGATCATGGCTAATATTCCTGTAGGAACGTCCCATTTTAGATCTTGGGATTTGTCAAGCGTTATGCCTTCAATTTCAGCGTCATTGACGATTTTTTTCCAGCCAGGGCCGCCAGGGCGGATGCGTTTGTAAAAAGAACGTAGTGTTTCCTGATCTGCCGGAGGAGTGAGGTAAGTGACAATTAACCAGCTAATTGTGGTGATACCCACTGCTGCCAGGATTTTAAAGGTTTCGCCGGGATTGTAACCCCAGAAACGCTCTGCTGCCAAAAACCCAAGTGCCACCACAAAAGAGACGATCATACCGGTGAGTTCGGTATAGGCATTTATTCGCCACCAAAACCAGCGTAAAATGTATATCAAACCCGTGCCGGCGCCAATCTGAAGCAAAATATGAAAAGCCTGTAAAGCATTTTGAAGCATCAGTGCCAGTAACACAGCAAAAAACATCAAAACAGCTGTAGTAATTCTTCCGGCAATAACCTGTTGTCGTTGTGTGGCTTCCGGTTTCAAAAAGCGAACATAAAAATCATTTACGATATAGGATGATCCCCAATTGAGCTGTGATGCGGTTGTTGACATAAAAGCAGCAATCAGCGATGCAACTACAAGACCCAGAAAGCCATGTGGCAGCATTTTAAGCATGGCAGGATAGGCCAGATCATGTTGCACATATTGTGGATCCATATTGGGGAAGGCTTGTTGAAGCGATGCCAGATCAGGGAAAACAATGAGGGAAAGCAAGCCCACAATAATCCATGGCCAGGGTCTCAGGGCATAATGAAAAAAGTTGAAGAGCATGGTAGCACCAATAGCATTCTTTTCGTCTTTGGCCGATAACATGCGTTGAGCGATATAACCACCGCCGCCCGGTTCAGCACCCGGATACCAAACGCTCCACCATTGAATTGCTAAAGGAATTACCAATAATGATACAAACATATCCGTATTGCTGAGTTTGGGAATCAGATTTAATTGTGGTGCTACCGCTGGATGAGCAAAAAGCGTTGCCAGATCACCAGTCTCTTTATTTACGAGGATGATAGCCGCTCCGATTGCTCCGGCCATTGCCAGGCTAAACTGGAAAAAGTCGGTATATAAAATACTTTTTAGCCCGCCCAGTGCGCTATAAAAAACAACAATAACGGCAGCAATAATCAGGGTTTGGCTGGCTGACCATCCCAGCATTACTCCGCTTATTTTAATCAAGGCAATAGAAACGGATGCAATCACCATAATATTGAAGAATGCACCCAAATAAATTGCCCTGAAACCTCGCAGAAAGGCTGCCATTTTTCCGCTGTACCGAATTTCATAAAACTCCAGGTCGGTCAATACTTTCGATCTGTTCCAGAGCTTTGCATACACAAAAACAGTTAACATTCCCGTGAATAGAAATGCCCACCAAAGCCAGTTGCCTGCCACGCCGTTTTGCCGGACAATATCTGTTACAAGATTGGGTGTGTCACACGAAAATGTAGTTGCTACCATGCTCACGCCCAGCAGCCACCAGGGCATATTGCGTCCGGAAAGAAAAAACTCATTATATCCTTTGCCCGCATTACGCGAAGCCCATATTCCGATGCTAATCAACAAAACGAAGAAAACGCCTACAATGGTCCAGTCGAGTGTGTTCAGATTCATTTTTATTGGATGTTTATTAGTTTTTCATACCGAGCCATTGCCGGAGGGTATTGTAAACTTCTTGTTGGGTTGTGTCGTCAAAATGCCTGATTCTGGTGGCATGTGAACCTTCTTGCTTTACTATTTTTAGCGCATCGGTTTTCTCAGAAGGCATTACAGCTGTGGACGACCAGGCATCGTAGCCACCATAGACATAGATAATCTGATTACCAGATTTTTGCAGAAAACGATTGACTTTTTTATTTAATCCCTTTTTAAACCGAGCTTTAGTGCCAGCAGGAAGTCCGTGTTTGAAATCAGGTTTTTTTTGATAATGAATGAGTTTGCCAAAAGGTTTTGTGTCATAGGTGTAAAATCCCATTTCAGTTAGTGCCTGATAAAAAAATGCCTGCATACCTTCGAGACTTTGATCTGCAAAAAAATCATATCCGGTAGCTGCTGTCCAGGCTCGAAAAATTTCATCATTCGAAACAGTTGTATCCGGAAAATTTTCGCAGGTGTATGGATACCATTGCCAGTAAGCAAAGCCAGTTTCAAGAATATTCAATTCAAAAGCACGATCAATACCACCAGCCCGCTCAAAAGTAAAACCACTTTTTGAAGTGGAATCTTCGAATTGATTTCGGAAATGATTGCGGTTGTTCAACAACTTAAACTGCAAATCCAGTAATTTCTTTCTGCAATCTGCAGTTCCCACAGTGTCCAGAAAATACTGAACCCTGGAGTCGGCTTCTGAAAAATTGAGTGGAGCAACATAGGCAACAGTTGCAGCAACATCGTTGGGATAAAAATAGCGATAGTAAAGGCTCGTCTGACCACCTTTGCTGATTCCTGTGGCCAGCCAGGGTGAATGATAAAGTGTTTTAAGTTTTGATACGATTGTATGCAAGTCATGTGTGGCATTTTCCAAATTGAGGAATTTCCAGTTTTGATTTTCTGGCATACTTTCGCCAAAGAAACGGTGTTCAACTACTAAAAGATTGGCGTCCAGATTTTTTGCAATTTCTTCCTCCAAATAAGGATACAAAGCATAATCAGCGTTATAACCTTCCGTAACCAACACCATGGGTTTATTGAAATCGGAATGCCGCAAAAACACACGTTGCAGAAAGCTGCCTTTTTCAGGGTCTCTAGGATCGATCGGCTGTTTTAAAAAGAGAACAAAGGCTTCAGCATAGCGGTTGTTTTGGATTTGCAGGGTGTCAATCTTTTCAAAACCCAATTGTTCTAATTTTTCTTTTAATGTTTGTGCTGTTAATTCAGCATTGAACGCAAAAAGCAGCAGCAGGACAAAAAGTCCTTTAATAACTATTCGGGTCATGTTTTTTGGTTTTTTGGTGCAAGATAGCGGATTCTGTTGTAATTACTAATAACTCACAGTTTTTTGCAAAAAAATCTTGCAGTGTTTTAGAAAAATAAAAGCCGGCCATTGTAAAACAGCCGGCTTTAGTATTAACCAATTTAAAATTATTCGTATTGAAATCCTGTTATTTAGCGGTTTAAAACGATTTTTGTAGTGTAGTGATGATTTTTTGTCTGCAGGTTTAGCATATACATGCCTACAGGAATTGTGCTTTCCGGAGTCCAGTGAATGGTATTATCTCCGGTATTAAACTCACGTTCAGAAACAGTTGCAATCACCTGGCCTTTAAGATCATAAAGCTTAATGCTAACCATTTCTTTTTCTGTCAGACTGAAACGAATTGTGGTTTCGTTTTGAACCGGATTAGGTGATATCCGCAAACTTCCTTTCGTTTGATTTTCTGCTAATCCAACATGCATTCCGGTTTCAAAATAGGTTGACAAAGGTTCGGTAGCAATTCCAGCTTCATTTTCGACGGGTGCAAGAGTCAAAGTGTACCAGGTGTAGCTGTCGAGTAAGCCTTCGGGTGAAACAACGATTTGAGTTTTCTCATCATTAATTGTTGCCGTAAATGGGAAGGCATCACCTTCTGTTTCTTCCAGCGTAATTAATGTAGTTACGTTTTCGTTAGTAATTTCTTCACCGCCAACCATATGAACAGGTTCTGAAAGGTTAAGTGTGATGTCAGCAAAAGTTTCAATTCCTGTTGCGCCAGGAGCCGGATCAAAGTTTACTGATGCAGGGAAACCAGCTGATTCCTCTGAATAGGCGGCCTGAAGAATGCCTTTATTGCTATTATCCTGAACAAAAACCACCACCATCAGATCATCCATTTCTTCGACATTTGTTGAAGACATATCATGGCTATAAGAAAGCGTTGTAGTTTCGTTCGCAGGAATGTCCATGGTAGTTCCATCGGCATCTGGCAACATTTTCATCATCACATGATGGAATTCTGTTTCGCCGTTGCTGGCAACATTTTCAGTGGTAAGTTTTTCAATAACGACCATATGAACTGTAACATCAAACAAATCCACATAGGGTAAGAATTGAGCTTCAA
>DJWN01000027.1:19863-21939 GCA_002440975.1 Bacteroidales bacterium UBA6229 | reverse complement strand
TTAACCCATTTTGCAGCTAACCCGACAAAGATAATTGCATATCAGTAGATTGGCAATTTTCGAGTTCAGCTTTGTGTACTACGGATTTTTTCTTTGCAAAGGGGGCATATTTGAATTTGAGGGCATCATAAAGTTTTCTCACATGCTGGTTTGGCTCTGAGCAACGGCGGATTATAATGACTTCATCTTGGATGTTTTGAGCGAGGGTTGTGACGGCCTTTTGTGTATTCATCGTTCGAACAATCTCTTTCCATCCACTATGAATACCTTCTTGTTTTAATTGGTGACGTACCGTATTTACGATCCAATAGGCTAATAATCCCAGGTGCAGGTGAGCCATGGTGCTTTCGTCTTTTTGATGGTAGATGGGGCGTAAATCGAGGTCTGTTTTTAGAACTCTGAAGGTGGCTTCTATTTCTCTGATGGTGTTGTAAAATTGCCATAGCGCATCCTCCGAACTGGCTTCTAATGATGTACGCAGAAAATACACGCCACTTCGGGCATTTATATCAACACCTTCTTTAACAGCCCATTTTATGGATGTTACGATTTTCTTCTTTTCTTCTGCTGTCGTGTTTGCTTTCTTTTTTCTCTTGGGGAGATCATCTTCTTTTATTTGAATATCGATGTCAAAATATCGTTGAATGGAAGGGTATTTCTGTTTTAACCTGCCAATACGTTCATACACTTTGTCTTGCTGTTTAACACCTCCCTTCTTGGTCAGGCTGTCGGCTATTTTCTGCAACCCGGATTCAAATCGTGAGCGAAACTGCTCGTTCATTGAACGCTCTTTCAACTCCTTGGAGTGGCTCTCTACTTTGAGGTAGTAATCTGTGTTTCGATCTGATTTGACACGGCACAGGTCTATTTTTTGCTTTTTATTGTCGGTGATGGTAAGCGTTGTTGCACCAGCCTCAATGTTGTAGTTTTTTAAACTCGAACGACTGACACACAAATAATCATAGCCCTTGTCTTTGATCATTTTCAGATTGGCATCGGTGGCAATACCGGCATCAATTACTACAAGGGCTTTTTTTGTAGAAGACGATGTTTTAATCCGAAGCTCGTTAATCATCCCTTCCAGCGTTTTAGAATCAGCAATGTTTCCCTCTAAAATGGAAGAGTACTTGATAAAACCTTCCGGATTGACTACCATGGCCAATACAACTATTTTTGCATCGTTGCGTTTTTCTTTGCTCCGACCATATTTGGCCAATTTACTGCCTTGTTTGCGTCCTTCAAAATAGGTGTTGGTAAGGTCGTAAAGCATGATCTTATCCTGAATATCGAACAACTCGTTGGTACGAACAGACAAGTGTTGCTCCAATGCTTGTTTCTCTGAATACAGTTTCTTTGAAATGGTGTACAGTCGGTCTTTTGTAATCTTTTCGATATCATAACCTGTAACCTCACATACCGAGGAGTTCTGCTTTATCCAACGGGAAGTTTCCAGCTCTGAAGCCGGATATACGGCGCGACTGATGATATGGCTTTGAGCCAGTTTTATATCTTCCTGTTCCCAACCCTGAGCCTCCAAAAAGGGGGCAATTTGCAGTTGACTCATGGCCTGATAGGACAACCATTCGGCACCAATTTCCCGGACGTCTTTGTTTTTGATACTGTTGATGTCTATGGTTTGTAGGTCTTTGCCGTCTTTGGGTACTTTTTTTTGCTGTCTTTCCAACAAAACATCAATACGTTTTTCGGCAACCATGCGGTTGTAAAATTCATCCACATACCGAATCACCGTTGCATCCTCTGTGAAGGGAAGATCGAATAATGGTGTGTCAGAACGGGAAACTTTTTGTGTAAGTATTTTCTGGATAAGGTTTAATTGGTCGGTGGATAATTCGTCAAGATAACCGGCATTCAAAATCGTCCGGTGACATACCCTATCCTGATTGTTGCGATAGCTTTCCACTAATCGGTAATAGCCAGAATAAAGGTTGGTCTTGGGATTGGTACGCATGGATACTTTGAAATACATGAATGCAAAGTAAAGACGTAATTCTTTGAAAATCAATACCCCCTTGTGTACTACAAAGGAGAATTTAAAAAACCAGAAATTGATTATCA
>DJWN01000027.1:0-19840 GCA_002440975.1 Bacteroidales bacterium UBA6229 | reverse complement strand
TGATTTCGCTGCAACTTGGGTTAAGGGTTCATATAAAAATCAGCCAGCTCTTACTGACTGGCTGATTTTATAAAACCCAAAATATACCCAATAAAAAAAAATTCATTGAATAAGACAAAATGTCTTATCTTCATCAATTATAATAAAAAGCTCATCATAATACCTGCTGCCACTGCTGACCCTATTACACCAGAAACATTGGGTGCCATGGCATGCATCAGCAGGTGATTTGATGGGTCGTACTTCAATCCCTCATGTTGTACAACACGCGCGCTATCTGGCACGGCCGAAACACCAGCAGCACCAACCAGCGGGTTAATCCTGTTATTTCCTTTCAGGAAGATATTCATCACCTTGGCAAACAAAACACCTCCCGCTGTAGCCACCATAAAGGATGCAGCTCCCAGGATAAAAATCATCATGGATTCACCGGTAAGGAAAACATCAGCCTGTGTGGAAGCACCAACTGTGAGCCCTAACAAAATCGTTACTATATCAATCAAACTGTTGCGCGCTGTATCAGCCAGGCGCTTGGTAACACCACTTTCCTTTAAGATATTACCAAAGAACAACATACCCAGCAAAGGCAGTGCTCCGGGCGAAATAAAAGTCGTCAGGATCAAGGCCACAATTGGGAACATGATTTTCTCGAACTTACTTACCGAGCGCGGGGGTTTCATGCGGATAAGCCTTTCCTTTTTGGAAGTAAGTAAGCGCATAATTGGAGGCTGAATCACCGGAACAAGTGCCATATAGGAATAAGCTGCGATAGCAATAGGACCGATCAGGTTTTTGGTTTCATAACCATGAACGATTGTACCATTTGCCAGTTTCGAAGACAAAAAGATTGCCGTTGGGCCGTCGGCTCCTCCAATAATGCCTATTGAACCCGCTTCGGGCATGTTAAACCCAAGATACAAAGCACCCAAAAATGTTAGAAAAATACCTATTTGTGCAGCTGCTCCAAGCAACATCAGCCGGGGATTCGAAATCAAAGAAGAAAAATCTGTCATGGCACCTATACCAAGGAAAATCAGTGGCGGATAGATGCCTTTTAAAACACCGTAATACAAATAGTTAAGCACACTACCTTCCTGATAGATACCAAGTTGTAGGTTGATTCCTCCATCCTGAAAGAATGGAATATTACCGATGATAATTCCCGAACCAATTGGAACCAAAAGCAAGGGTTCGTAGTTGTAGCGAATGGCGAGATAGATAAAAAACAATCCAACCAAAATCATAATAAGATTTCCACGCGTTGCATTTCTGAAACCTGTGAAACTTATGAACTTATTGATTCCTTCGAGCGTTTTGTCAATAGCATACCGGGTCAAAGGCACTTCTTCGTCAACTGCCTCATTGTTTACAGCTGATGTTTCTGTTTCGGGCAACACACGATTTGCCATTCCGGGATTGGTAACCACCAGCATATTGAGCAGCACCAACAATCCTAAAATCGCAAAAACAGTTAAGGCTTTCTTTAGCTCCATATCACTATTCCATTTCGAGTAAAACATCACCCTGCAACACACTGTCGCCCGGATGTACTTTCAGGTTCTTGATGATACCGTCTTTTTCGGCCAGGAGGTTGTTCTCCATCTTCATGGCTTCATAAATCAGGATTTTATCACCTCTCTTTACGTGATCTCCCTGTTTTACAAAAACTTGCAGGATGTTTCCGGGCAGCGGAGCCAACACTTTAGAAAGCACAGTTTTTGTGTCTTTTTCTTCACGTTTGATTTCATGCGATCCGGAAGGATTCGGACGTGAAGGCCTGACGAGAATAGGAGTTTTTGATTCCACTTTCTGCCTTTGTATTTCAATCTGATAAGGTGTACCATTCACTTCCACTTCGGCAAATGAACCTTCAAGTTTCAGCACGTCCACCTCATAATTATTTCCACTTATTGTAAATTTAAAACTTCTCATGATTAAGCTTTTAGCGATTCAGGTTTCTCAATCCGTAAATTTTCGAACTCCAGGGCGAATAGGTTCTGGAGACTTTCTTGATCGTTAACACATTACTTTCATCATCATGCAACTGACATGAAAAATACAAGGCCATACTGATTGCTGCTGCCACTTCGCCCGGAATGTTCAAATCCTTCTCATCCGCTGCTTCGTCAAGCTTTCCCTGGCGACGCAATTTCGATTTGAGCTGCATATTCAGCACTTTACTTATCTCAAAAAAAACAAAATACAGAATTACCAGGGCTATAAAAACAATCAGATAACCAACGATAGAAATCACAATCCCTTCGATAAGGGTGGTTTCTGGTACATCAACAATTTCTGCTAACAAAAACATAGTTCGTAATTATAATGGAATATTGGAATGTTTTTTAGGTGGATTTACATCCTTTTTAGTAGCCAATGCCTGCAAAGCCCTGATCACCCTGAAACGTGTATTGCGCGGCTCAATCACATCATCAATATAACCAAAGCGTGCTGCCTCGTAAGGATTTGCAAACATATCGCGATATTCGGCTTCTTTTTCTGCAATGAACTTTTGGCGTTCTTCCGGATCCTTGATCTCGAGAATCTTCCTGCCTTCGAGCACTTCAATGGCTCCGGCAGGTCCCATCACAGCAATCTCGGCTGATGGCCAGGCATAGTTGATATCGCCACGCAATTGCTTTGAACCCATCACATCATGTGCGCCGCCATAGGATTTACGTAAAGTAATGGTAACTTTCGGTACAGTTGCTTCGCCATAGGCAAATAACAGTTTTGCACCATGAATAATGATACCACCATACTCTTGTCCGCTGCCCGGCAAAAACCCGGGAACATCAACAAGGGTTACGATAGGAATATTGAAGGCATCGCAAAAACGCACAAAACGAGCCGCTTTGCGACTGGCATTAATATCCAGCACACCAGCCAGAAAGTTTGGCTGATTAGCAACGATACCAACGGGCATACCATTAAATTTGGCAAATCCGATAACGATATTCTTAGCATAGTTTCGATGAATCTCCAAAAACTCTCCATCATCCACAATGGCATGGATAATATCCGTAACATCATAAGGTTTGTTAGGGTTATCCGGAATAATCTGATTTAAACCATCCTCGAGCCGGTTGATTGGGTCGTTGCATTCAGCCAGCGGCGGATCTTCCAGATTATTTTGTGGCAGATAGCTTAAAAGTTTTCTGATCAGCAAGATTCCTTCTTCTTCATTGGTTACCACAAAATGGCTCACGCCAGACTTAGTCCCGTGCACCCAGGCACCTCCAAGATCTTCGGTTGTGATGTCCTCACCAGTAACAGTTTTGGTAACTTTTGGGCCTGTTACAAACATATAACTGGATTGCTCGCTCATCAACACGAAATCAGTAAGTGCCGGTGAATAAACTGCTCCGCCAGCACAGGGTCCAAAAATAGCTGAAATCTGCGGTATAACGCCTGATGCCATGATGTTGCGTTGAAATATTTCGGCATAACCAGCCAAACTTTTCACCCCTTCCTGAATACGGGCACCACCGCTGTCGTTTATACCGATAACCGGGGCACCAACTTTCATAGCCTGATCCATAACCTTACAGATTTTGGCTGCAAAAGTCTCGGAAAGTGAGCCTCCAAAAACAGTAAAATCCTGTGAAAAAACATATACCACCCGACCATCAATAGTACCATGTCCTGTTACGACACCATCGCCCAGATATTGTTGCTTCTCGAGCCCAAAATCTGTTGACCGATGCTTCACGAACATATCAAATTCCTCGAAACTGCCTTCATCAAGCAATAGCTCGATGCGTTCGCGTGCAGTCAATTTTCCTTTGGCGTGTTGCGCTTCAATACGTTTTTCACCGCCGCCTTTCTTGGCCTCAATACGTTTGTCAAGTAATTCCTGAATCTTTTGTTCTATTGCCATATTAACTTCTGCTATTTGTTTTTGTCTTCACATAATTCTGTCAATACCCCAAAAGTAGATTTTGGATGCAAAAAGGCTATATGCAAACCCTCAGCTCCCTTACGGGGTTTCTCGTCAATCAGTCCGATGCCATTGTCTTTGGCTTCTTCGAGTGCTTCTTCCAAACCATCAACAGCAAATGCGATGTGATGGATGCCTTCTCCTTTCTTTTCGATGAACTTTCCGACAGGGCCTTCCAGGTCTGTACTTTCCAACAATTCGATCTTGGTTTGCCCGATTTTGAAGAAGGCTGTTCGCACCTTTTGATCTTTCACATCTTCGATGGCATAGCAGGAGGTCCCTAATAATTTTTCGTAGTAGGGAATTGCATCATCAAGGGTTTTAACTGCAATTCCAATATGCTCTATATGAGATGGTTTCATTTGTTTTGATATTTTGTTAAATAATTCACAAAAGTATAAATTATTTCAGTGCCCGAACGAAGGAACCTTATACTTTTTTTGGTTTTCATCCTCAAAAACATCAATTTAGAAAGCTTCTAAGCTAGAAACATCCTGCACGAAAATGAACAAAAAAACCCGCCGAAGCGGGTTCTTAATATCTTTTGTGAACAGATTTTCTATTTAGGATCATAAGCCCATTTCAGCCAAATCGAACCCCAGGTGAAACCACCACCAAACGCAGCCAAAACAATATTATCGCCTTTCTTCAATTGGTTTTCCCATTCCCAGAGGCAAAGAGGCAGGGTGCCACTTGTTGTATTGCCATAGCGTTCGATATTTATCATCACCTGCTCTTTCCTGATACCCATCCTCCTGGCAGTAGCTTCAATAATGCGCATATTGGCCTGATGCGGCACCAGCCAGGCAATATCATCCGATTTTAAACCATTCTTATCCATAATAGCCTCAGCAACATCTGCCATATTGGTGACAGCGAATTTAAATACTGCCTGACCTTCCTGATAAATAAAGTGCTCTTTTGCATCAACAGTTTGGTGAGAAGCCGGTTTAACGGAGCCACCTGCTTTTTGGTGTAGGTGAATCATTCCGGATCCATCGGTATGCATCAGGGCATCCATTACGCCAACATCCTCAGTAGTTGGCTCAAGCAACAAAGCACCACCACCATCACCAAAAATAACACAAGTGGCACGATCAGTATAGTCAACAATCGATGACATTTTATCAGCACCAACCACAATTACTTTTCTGTGTGTACCACTCTCAACAAATTTCGAGGCGGTAACAATTGCATATAAAAGCCCGGAGCAGGCTGCATTCATATCGAAACTGAAGGCATTCTTTATTCCGCAGTTGTGACTGATAATATTAGCCGTGGCCGGAAACTGCATATCAGGCGTTACCGTAGCACAAATCAGCATATCAACCTCTTCGGGTTTGGTTCCGGTTTTTTCGAGTAATCCTTTTACTGCTTCAGTACCAATAACTGAAGTGCCTTGTCCTTTTCCTTTAAGAATATGACGTTCTTTAATACCAGTGCGGGAAATAATCCAGTCATCAGTAGTATCAACCATCTTTTCCAACTCCTGATTTGTCAGGATATACTTCGGAACCCAAGCATGAATCCCGGTAATTGAAGCATGTATTTTGGTCATTCTTTTTTTATTACGGCAAAACTGCCAGTTTATTTATTGTCCGTAATTTGCCATTGCTTGTTTAATTTGTTGGTGCAGCCCCGATTGAGCCACATCACGCAGCAACAACATCATATTTTTTATTGCGAGCGGGCTGCTGATACCATGTCCGATAACTACAGCCCCATTCACTCCAATAATCGGACTCCCGCCATGAATTTCGTAATTAAACCTGCTGAAATAATCATCAAGCAGTCCGCGCTTTTCCATTAAGCGATACATTGCCTGAATCTGTTTGATTACAACATTTCCGGTAAAACCATCAGTAATTACAACATCGGCACGATTATTAAACAGATCGCGGCTTTCAACATTACCAATAAAATTATAATCAGAGGCTTCTTTCATCAACAAATAGGCTGATTGAACCAGCAGGTTGCCTTTTTTTTCCTCCGATCCAATATTCAGCAGGCCCACTTTTGGATCTTTGATACCCAGCACGTACTGTGCGTAGAAGGATCCCAGCAAGCCATATTGATACAGCACATCAGGTCTGGAGTCGGGATTAGTTCCGACGTCCATTATCACATTATTTCCTCCATCGAGTTTTGGCACCATCACAGCACTCGAAGGCCTAATAACACCAGGAATTGTGTTAATTGTATAAACCGATCCCACCATCATGGCACCGCTATTGCCGGCACTGGCGAAACCATCGATCTTTCCCTTACGCAGCCATTCGAATCCAATTACAATTGAAGAATCTTTCTTCTGCTGGAACGCTTTGAGTGGAGAATCGCCCATTTCAATCACAGCCGGCGCATGAACTGGTTGTATCCTGTGGTCCGAAATTTCAGCAGATTTAAGGTAGGCATCAATTTGTTGTCCTTCCCCAAACAAAAAAAGCATATCCTCGGCTGCTAACTCAGTTAACAACAAAGGAATACTCTCAAGTGTAGATTGAGGTGCAAAATCGCCGCCGGAAACGTCGAGCCCAATTCGCATTTTGGTTCAGCTTCGGTCAAAAACCTTCGATCAGGCTTTTGCTCCTTCCATCACCAACTGACCCTTGTAATACAAGTCGCCATCAACATAATAAGCCCGATGATACACATGAATTGCACCCGTTACAGGACATTTAGCCAAGTTTGGAAGTTCTGCCTTGTAGTGGGTTCTTCTTTTATCTCTTCTGGTTTTCGACGTTTTACGTTTTGGATGTGCCATTTTAAAAAATTATTAAATATTAAACTTTTTACATCAATACTAGTCCAATTTGTTTCTGAGTTTTTCAAGTGCTTCCCACCTGGGATCGGTTTCTTCTGTTACTGTCAGTTGCTCAAGACGTGCCAATACTAAAGGATCACAGCCTGAAGTTCCATCCGTTTTTTCGGGATGTACCTTACGAAGCGGGAGCGAAAGCAGGATATATTCATATAAAAGATGATATAAATCGAGCTGATGCTGATTGGCGGGGATTACCATTACTTCATCATCCTCTTCTTGAAAGGTTTCGCCAAATTTAACATAAAGACTGTAATGCGAATCAATTGGATACATAAAATCCTCATTACAGCGATCGCAGGGCACCTCAACCTCACCTTTCAGCTCAAAATCAAGCGTAAGCATATTATCCTGCTTATCAAGTGTAAGCTTTACCGTAACCTTTGCTTTTTGAATTTCAGCATAATCAATTGCCGCAAAAAAAGCCTCATCCACAACAAAATCGTAGTGGTGCAAACCGGCCGAAAGCCCAGCAATTGGAACGATAAACTCCTGAAAAGGTTTCACTGTTAAGCACTTAAAAATCGGGCGGCAAAGATATAAATTAATCTTTTGTTGTACAAATAATAATTAAAGGCACTTCACAATCTAACACCTCAAAAATCATCCTGCTGATTTTTGCGGATTCAAAAAAAATGACTTTCGCTAAAAAAATATGTGTTATTTTATTAACAAATAAAAGGATTTTATAAATTCGCAGGCTAAAACCTAATTAAAACCGGACAGTTCTATTTGAACAGAAGTGCTGCACGGAGACAGGATTAATAACTTAACACCTTTAAAACTATGATGTTGCTCAATAAAATGATTGCCAGTATGCTGCCATTTATGCCGAAAAGCTTTGTGTGGCTATTTTCGAAACGCTATATTGCCGGAAAAACAATCGAAGATGCGATAACTGTTAGCCGGCAGTTGAATGAAGAAGGGATTATGGTCACCATTGATTTGCTGGGTGAATTTATTACACGCCTCGATCAGGCAGAAGCAAATAAAAACGAGTACCTGGAAATCATTGAAACAATTCAGACAGCTCATATCAATGGCAATTACTCATTGAAGCCGACTATGTTTGGCTTGTTGCTTGATAAAGAAGTGGCTTATAAATACATCCGTGAAATTGTTGCCAAAGCGGCTTCGTTTAACAATTTTGTGCGGGTGGACATGGAAGATTCGCAATGTGTGGATATGGAAATTGAACTCTTTCGCAAATTAAAAGCCGAATTTCCAAAAAACGTTGGCTTGGTGCTTCAGGCTTACCTGAAACGCACCAAAGGCGACATCAAAAACATGCTCGATTTGCAAAAGGAAGGTATTCCGGTAAATTATCGCCTGTGCAAAGGCATTTATGTGGAACCGGCAGGAATCGCTTATAAAAAGTACGAAGTGATCAATGAACATTTTCTGGAAGATTTGGAATATATGTTCCAAAATGGTATTTACGCTGCCATTGCCACACACGACAAACCACTGGTAGAAGGTGCTTACAAACTGATCGAAAAGTATAAAGTGCCCAAGCATATGTACGAATTCCAAATGCTTTATGGCGTTACGCCTCAATTGCGCAAATCCATTGTTGACGATGGCCATCGCATGCGTATTTATGTTCCCTATGGCGAACAATGGTTTGCCTATTCCACACGGCGCTTAAAAGAAAACCCCGGTATGGCTAGGGACATTATCAAAGCACTTTTTGTGAGAGGATAAATCGAATTGAGAATAACTGTAAAAACACCATTGGATTCGAATCTGATGGTGTTTTTGCATTTAAAAAATGTCCGATCAAAAGCTTCCCAACAGCTCAATTGAGCTCTGCTCATAAATTACTATTCCAAAAAAGCAGGATTTCAAATTTAACTGTTTGAAATATCCTGCATCCTTTAAATAATCCAGCCGGAATGTATCTGCTTTATAAGATAAATTACTCAACAATAACAAGATAATAATTTTTCTTGCCCTTTTGAACGAGAATATAACGGCCATTCAGCAAGTCAGAACTGGTAATTTGATAAACATCATTCACCTTTTCTTTATTAACGGAAAGGCCATTATCCTTAAGCATGCGGCGGGCTTCCCCTTTTGAAGCAAAAATTGCTGTTTCAGTGGTTAAAAATTCAGTGATATCAATGCCTTCGCTAATTTTATCTTTTGAGATAGAAACAGTTGGAACGCCATCAAAAACGTTGAGCAGGGTTTTCTCATCAAGTTTGCGCAAGGCTTCTGTTGTTGCCTTTCCGAACAAAATTTGCGAGGCTTCTTCGGCACCTTTGAGTGCTTCTTCGGAATGGACTCTGATTGTAATTTCGCGGGCAAGTGCTTTTTGAAGTAAGCGTAAATGCGGTGACTGGTTATGCTCCTCAATCAATTTTTCGATCTCATCGCGACTCATCAAGGTGAATATTTTTACGTATTTGGCAGCATCCTCATCCGAGCAGTTGAGCCAAAACTGATAAAAAGCGTAAGGTGTAGTCTTTTCTGGATCGAGCCAGATATTTCCCGACTCTGTTTTCCCAAACTTTCCGCCATCAGCTTTGGTTATGAGCGGACAGGTGAGTGCAAACGCCTGGCTACCGGCACCCATTTTTCTACGAATCAGCTCTGTTCCGGTTGTGATATTTCCCCATTGGTCAGAGCCACCCATCTGCAACTTGCATTGTTTGTGCTGATACAAATACAGAAAGTCGTATCCCTGAACCAATTGATAGGTAAATTCAGTAAACGACATGCCACTTGCACTTTCGGCCGACAAGCGTTTCTTTACAGAATCTTTCGACATCATATAATTCACAGTGATATGCTTACCCACGTCACGGATAAATTCTAAGAAACTAAATTCCTTCATCCAATCGTAATTGTTCACCAATTCGGCTCTGTTTAGAGCTTCAGTTTCAAAATCCAGAAATTTGGCCAGTTGCTGTTTCAGACAATGCTGATTATGCCTGAGAGTAGCTTCATCTAACAGGTTACGTTCCTGCGATTTTCCGGAAGGATCACCAATCATGCCTGTTGCACCGCCAATCAGAGCCAGTGGTTTGTGGCCTGCCAGCTGCAAATGCTTTAGCATCATAATGCTAACCAAATGACCAATATGCAAAGAATCTGCTGTGGGATCAATACCAACATAGGCGGTAGTCATTTCTTTTGATAACTGTTCTTCCGTTCCGGGAGTCATGTCATGTATCATTCCACGCCAGCGTAAGGCTTCAACAAAATTTTCAGGCATAAAATAGGGTGTTAAAAAAATTCGTTGCAAAGATACATTTTTCTTACCGGCAGTAGAAAAGCCAAGGAAAAGCAGGATAAATGTTACAATTTACATTATAAACAATGACTTGCTTACCTTTGCGAAATGATATTTGTCACAGGAGCAACCGGACTGGTAGGGTCGCATTTGGTTAGCAGATTGCTTAAAAACAACGTAAAAGTGAGAGCACTGCGGAGACCTGATTCTGATTTGGGATTATTACAAAAAGTAATCAGTCGCGATCATGTGCATCCGGATCAGATGTTCGATGAAATAGAATGGGTAACCGGAAACATTTTGGATTATTACAGCCTCGAAGCTGCCCTCGAAAAAGTGCATACTGTGTATCATTGCGCCGCTATCGTTTCCTTCGAAGGAACTGACAAAAGTAAAATGCTTGAAAACAATATCCTTGGAACGGCTAATATGGTAAATGCGGCTTTGCACCAAGGCGTAGAAGCCTTCTGTTATGTGAGCTCCATTGCTGCCCTGGGTCGTGCTACCGTTGGAATGAAAGTAACAGAAAAGACAATGTGGAAAAATTCTGATCGTAACACCGTTTATGCCCAATCAAAGCACGAGGCCGAAAAAGAGGTGTGGCGCGGCATTGCTGAAGGATTACCTGCTGTAATCGTCAATCCGTCAATTGTTTTAGGGGCAGGCAATTGGACTAATGGCAGTGCTGCAATCATCCATACGGTAAATAATGGCCTTAAATTCTACACCAAAGGAATCAATGGTTTCGTTGATGTGAAAGACCTCACCAAAGTGATGATACTGCTGGTACAAAAAAAACTTTTTGGCGAGCGTTTTATTGTTTCTGCAGCCGATGTTAGCTACCAACAGCTTTTTGAATGGATTGCAGCCTGGCTAAAAGTAGAAGGGCCTAAAATCTACGCTAATCGTGTAATGAGTAAAATTGCCTGGCGTTGGTTTGCCTTGCGAAAGCTTTTGAGTGGAAAACAGGCTTTGATAACACGTGAAACTGCAAAAACAGCTCATTCAAAAAATTACTATCCTGCAGATAAGCTGATAAGCCATACTGGTTTCAATTTCAAGCCTTTACAACAAAGCATCAATGAAATAACCGCGATATATCGTGATGAAAACAGCTAAAAAAATAATTTAAACAGATTCTAAACTACATGCTTTTCAAAAGCAGGCTGGTTTAAGTTTTAAATTTACGGCCGTAAACGTTTGCAAAATCAAGAATTATGAAAAAAAATGTAATACTTTACTGGGCACCTGGTGGCAATGTTGAAAAAAACGCCAAAAGAATCCATGAACTCCTTGCCGGACATGACTTTGAACTGATGGATTTAGCCAGCTTTGACACCAATGAAGTTGAAAATATCCAACGCTTTATATTTGGAATAGCCACTATTGGTGCCGAAATATGGCATGATGCTACAGGCGACAATTATTGGAATGACTTTTTTGTAAAAAACGAAAACGTTTCTTTTGAAGGCAAGCAATTTGCATTTTTTGGTTTAGGAGATCAGGTACTCTATCCCGATCATTTTGTTGACGCATTGGGATATTTGAAAGAAGAGGTGGAAAAACGCAATGGCACCATTGTTGGACAATGGCCGGTTGATGGTTACACTTTTACCGATTCGGAAGGTGCTGCTGACGGTAAATTTTTCGGTTTGGCTCTTGATGAAGACAAACAAGACCACTTAACTCCCGAGCGTATTCAAAAGTGGGTAGCCCAAATAAAAAAGGAAATGCAACTCTAAAGTCACGCCAAGAATAATTACTACTTTTTATTTACAGCTACACTAAAAATCGGAGCATCACTCTGATATTTTACCATCCAGGTATTACCTCCATTTGTGGTTTGAAGAATTTTTCCTGCTGGTGGCCAACCAGCCGAGGCACCGGCAACTATCGCAATATGTTCATTGGCATAGTCTATTCCCATTAAAAACATATTGCCCTGACCAGCTGATCCCTGATCAGTCCAGCTTGCACCTTGATTCGTTGTCAATAGCACATGATCCAGATCTAAAGCAGCCCACCAATGGCTTTCACTAATCATGCTAAGGCCATTGATATCCGGAGGCATTCCACCTCCGCCCAAAATGTTAACAGAATCATTGATCCAGGTTTCGCCAGCATCGGTTGTATAGGTGTAATGAGCTTGCTCGCCATAAACAACAATATGATCACTCCCAAAATGTTTAACTCCAATCCATTCATGACGTCCATAATTATCAGCCAATACAATTTCGCCCCAGCTTGTTCCGCCATCACGACTAATGGCAATAGCCCCATCAATATCACTACCTTCTCCAGTGATTTTGCCACCAACAGCCACAATCAGATCGTTATTCACTGCTGTAATTCCCTGTATCAACCCACCATTAAAGAACGGGAGCGTCTGCTGAATCCAATGAATCCCGTTGTTAGTGCTATGCATAACAAATCCCGCTGAACCACTAACCCAAATTGTTGCATCAGGAGCTGAAGCAACGGCAGCAAAATCAGGTTTATCATCTGCAAAACTCACTGTAACCTTTTCCCAGTTTTGTCCATTATCGGCTGTTTTAATAAGTGTAGCATCGCTCCCAGCCGCCCAAACAAGGTCATTCGGATCGATAAAAACCGAAACTAATTCCTTGTCTTTTATTGCTTCCAATGTGTTGCACTGTCTGATCCAGTTTTTACCCTGATCTGAAGAAAAAAGCACGAGTGCATGAGCAGTGCTATCTGCAGCACCAACAGCCCATGCCAGCGTATTTACTTGATTAGGTTTGTCATCATTTTTGTTGCATGATAATGACAAAAAGAACAACAGGCTGATTGAAGCCCAAACTAAGCATGTCTTATTCATTTTGTTCTATTTTGGTTTCATTTCAAAGCTATTTCACAAGCACGTCTGAAACGTATGCTATTCCACAATTAAATTCCTGTAATGGTCATAACGATCTAAGATTTGCTCTACAAAAGCATAGGTCTCTTCACCTCTGGCATAGCCATAATATACTACCGAATCGTGATAAAATGCCGGCTTTGACTTGTTACGCATAAAGAAATCCGTTTCGCCGGTCCAAACATCTGGATTTCTATTGTATTTTTTTGCTAATCTTCTGGCATCCAGCACATGCCCAACTCCTGAGTTATAAGCCGCCAACACAAACTTAATACGTTCAGCCGAATCAGTTATTGTTTCCGGAATTTGCCTGTCGAGGTATTGGATAAACTTGCCGCCGATCCTGATTTGATCTTCGGGCAAGGAAGTACTGTCAATCCCAAATTGTTCCATTACAACAGGCATCAATTGCATTAATCCATAAGCCCCTGCCCAGCTCACAACATCAGTTTTAAACTCTGATTCCTGATATATCAATGAAGCCAGCAAACGCCAGTCCCAACCAATACTTTGTGCTACTTCTTTAATTATGGGGTCGTAGTCAGAAAGCCGACCGGCATTGAAAGACGTATATTCGCTTTTGGCCAAATAGCGAACCCTGTTGCTTTGAAAATATTTGTTGTAGATCACACGTGCTTCAAAAGTATCTCCAAACTTCGTGAGCCATAAATTGATCTCATTAAGCAATTGCTGTTGAGGTGTCTTTTTCACAGCCCAGGCCAGTTTTTGCGGAAAGCTGATCGGCATTTTCACATCTATGCCCGGATAAACCCTTTCGTTGATCAGTGCGATATGCTCATCGGCCACAGTATATTCAATTTCGCCACGTGCTACGGCTCCAATAAGATCTTCCACTTCTCTTTGATCTTCAACAACATAAATGGTATCAGCTATTTCATCCATCAAAGTTTCCAATCGTTTTTTAAAAATACTGCCGGCTTCTACATGAATGGTTTTCTCAGCCAAATCGAGGCTGGAGCGCAACAACTGATTTTCGATCTGGTCGCGTGTAGCCATCTTTTGCCAGCCTTCCGGCATTTGTTGTACCAAAACTTGTCGGGTGATAATGATGGGTTCGGTAAAATCAAATTGCGCACGCCGTTTCCCGGTAACAGTAAGGCCCATTGCAATCAGATCAACCTCGCCATCCTCAAGTAATTTAAATCCCTTCTCCAGATTCTCTTCGATGCGCAATTCCAGTCTGATACCCAGATATTCTGTAAACTTCTTGAGCAATTCGTACTGATAGCCCATCGGCTCACCACGATAGATATAGTAATTAACAGAGTTATAATCTGTTAGAGCGACCAATTTGCCACGTTTGATAATACGCTCCAACACCTCTTGAGACGACTGATCGGCATGTTGTTCAAACTGTTTTTCACGCTTAGACTCTTCGCAGGAAGAAAACTTCAAAACAATTAAAACCTGCAGAAAAAGAAAGAAAATAGCACTGATTTTTAACCTCATTGTTCTAAAATCATGGTTAAAAGTACAGTTATTTCATAAAAAGACAAATTAACTATTGATTTTTAAACTGTCAGCAGCCAGCTACATACACCAGACTGTTCCGTTAGAGTGATCAATAACAAAAAAAAATTAATTCTATTGACTTGTAAAACAGATTAATGTAGCTTTGTCGCATAATTCTCAATATAAACAACCAAAAATTAATTTTTATGAAACGCCTGATAATTATCTTTTTTGCAAGCGTTTTCGGGTTTAGCAATCTGCAACTTCAGGCTCAGGAGATGCAGGAGGAAAGGCCATTCGAATACGCTGAAGACGACCAAAGGCAGGGAATTGGCTTTGGGCTCGGAGTGAAACTAAGCACTTTTGGACCCGGAGCAGAAGTAATCGCCGCCATAAATCCCAAACTCCACCTCCGGCTGGGAGGCACGTATTTTAAGTATAAATACACCCACGATGATAAAAATATTGATATAAACGGCAGTGCCGATGCAAGGTTAGGCAGCATTTCTCTGCTGGCAAACTATTATATTGCAAGGATTTTTTTCGTAAGTGGCGGTTTGCTCTATAATATGAATGAGGTTGACCTAAACGGATACCCTACAAAATCAATCACAATTGGTGTTGTTGATGTTGCGCCACAAGAAATTGGCACACTGGATTTTAAGGTTCAGCCGGGTTCCTCCATAACACCCTATCTGGGAATTGGATTAGGGCGTTCATTGTCAAAAAACAATATTATTTCCTTTGCCGTAGAAGCCGGAGCAGCATTTCATGGCAAACCCAAGGTTGAGCTAAATGCCACCGGCATGCTAGAACCTACAGGATCTGAAGAACAAAGATTATTACTTGAAGATAATCTTTCTTCACTCAACATTTATCCCATGCTGAATTTTCAGCTTTCATTTCGC
This sequence comes from Bacteroidales bacterium UBA6229, assembly GCA_002440975.1. Taxonomy (GTDB): domain Bacteria; phylum Bacteroidota; class Bacteroidia; order Bacteroidales; family F082; genus UBA5536. Next base: position 4,585 of record DJWN01000027.1, on the reverse strand, counting down.
TTTTTATAGAAAACAAAAATTTTAAATCATGAAAAAGAATAAAATAGTATGGTTTCCGGCAATAACAATGTTACTGGCCGGTTTAATGCTTATCAGCTCCTGCAAAAAACTGAAAGATTCAGCCGAAGGAGCCAAGCTCATTATTAATTACGATCTAATCGAAACCACTGTCGATGTGCAGTTTTATGATGCTGAAACAGGCGAGCTGATCGGCAGAGATGGCGATGCATCTGTTATGGCCAAAATAACAGGGCCGGCCAAAGATGGTGTAATTGACATAACCGGCGTACAACATCAAAGTATGCAATATGCTTCTCAAAGAGGCATGATTGGCCTGGCCTTGATACCCGATGCCACTTTTACTCCTTCGCCCAACAAACCCATCACCTTTAATATTGTGGGTAACATTCCAGGGTATTTGGCTACCAGTCAGAAAGTTACACTGGTTGCACCAGGCCGGACCCAGGTTCGTGTAAACATGGTTCATCTTGATAACCCACCTCAGGGAGTAAGCGTTGCACGCGAGAGTAATATTGGTACAGCTGTTGCCGGACGCGTAGAAAATCCTGCCACCGTGCAAACCCCTGGCGGTCGCGCACGCATTGAGATACCTGCAGGAATTGTTTTGCGCGATGCAGGAGGCACACCACTAAATGGCAGCCTTGATATGACAATTGTGCATTTTGATAACACACAAGAAGAAGCACTAGCTTCGTTTCCCGGCGGGCTGATGCCTAGCGTTAACCGTTTGAACGGCAGCACGGAAGAAGGCATGTTTTACAGTGCAGGTTTTGTTGCCATCGAACTTACGGATGCCTCTGGTCGTCAGGCTGCCACTTTTGAAGAAGGAACGCTGTCGCTAGAAGCCGTTATTAATCCACAAACTTATAATCCGGAAACAAACAGTCTGGTAAATAACGGTGATCAGGTGCCTTTGTGGAGCTACAACGAAAACACCGGCGAATGGACCGAAGAAGGCATGGCAAGTATTGTTCAGACCGGTGGAGGATTGACTTCAACAGTAGAACTTACCCATTTATCCTATTACAATTTCGACTGGTTCTATGGTGATTATTGTTATGAAGGAGTACCTTTTATGTTCAATGCAACAAACACAACCTGCGATTGCTATGTGATGCAAGGCGCTATGTACAGGCAGGTTGACAATTCATTTATGACCTACGTTTATATGTGGGTTTGTGGCAACGAACCTGTTTATACACAATATGCTCCGGCTGGTATTCCTGTAAAAATTGTCTGGGAAAATGATTATTACAACAACATCACCATTGCCCCCGAATCGCAACCTACTCTGATCGATGATTTATGTTCCGGAACTCCGGTTCAGGTGAATGTGATTTCACAACCATCAAGCAGCATTACCGTTGAAGTAGAAGTTTATTGCGTCAGCGAACCCAATGTTGTTATCCGGCCTTCGTTTGGTGTGTGGTATAGAGAATCTGGCGGATGGAACTGGCGTTGGGGCGAAATGGTGAATGGCTATGCCGAAATCTGTGATGTGGAAGTAGGTCAAACCTATGTTGTTGGGATATATTACGACAACGAATGGTACGAAACAGAAGTTACCGTAACCCAAGATCATTATTCATACGTTGACTTTGCACTACCTGCCGATGTTTGTAGCGAGGTATTCGGTTACTAAAAACTATTATTCCTTAAATTAAGAAACATAATAAACCTTCAAGGTTTTTGAAACCTTGAAGGTTTATTGTTTATTCAAGGCTGTTGATCAATAATTCCACTACCTAAACAAATGGGTTCATCCAACTGATACATCACGGCAAACTGCCCAGGGGCAACACCCGAAATTGGTTCATCAGCATGAATGTGCCACATTCCCTTTTCGTGTAGCAATGTGCCAGAATTATACTCGGGTTGATGCCGTATTTTAAACCTGATTTTCATCCCTGATTCTAATACAAAATCAGGATGCAACAGCTGCACCTCTGCCATATAAACTTTCTCCTGATACTGACTTACCGGATCATAGCCATTTGAAACGTAAACAATATTCTGGTTCACCTCCTTTTTCACCACAAACCACGGGCCTCCGCTAAGGCCCAGACCACGACGCTGGCCAATCGTATGAAACCAGATACCATTATGTTTACCTAACTTCTTACCCGTTTCAAGCTCAATGATATCACCAGACTTTTCACCAGCATACCGCTTGATAAAGTCATTGTAATTGATCTTGCCCAAAAAACAAATTCCCTGGCTGTCAGGCCGATGAGCACTGGGAAGTTTCATGGCTTCTGCAATTTTACGCACTTCGGTTTTTTGCAAATCTCCTACCGGAAACATCAGCTTACTCAATTGTGGATAAGTGATGCGTCCTAAAAAATAGGTTTGATCCTTCACCGGATCGGCAGCAGTACCTAAAAAGAATCCTTTTTCATTTTCAATCACACGGGCATAATGGCCAGTACTGATTTTGTCGAACTGATGACCAAATTGCTGCTCAAAAGCCCCGAACTTAATAAGCCGGTTGCACATCACATCCGGATTAGGTGTAAGGCCCTTTTTCACCGTTTCTATTGTATAAGCCACCACAGTTTCCCAGTAAGTCTTCTGAAGATCACAAATCTCCATTTTGCAACCGTATTTTTTAGCAATATAGGTAGTGATTTCGATATCTTCTTCCGAAGGGCAATCCACAAACGACGGATCATCTTCCATACCTATTTTGATATAAAAAATCACCGGATCGTAACCTTTTTCCTTGAGTAAAGGAATGGTCACCGAACTATCAACTCCGCCAGAAACTAAAGCAGCTATTTGCATAAAGAAAAATTTTCGGTGCAAAGTTCGCACTTTTTAAATAATTCATGAATTAACCCAAAAGTAGTCATCCAAAAATCATTATAAATTCCTAATTTTGACGATTGAAAATAAAAAAGGTTCCTAAACCAAAAAATTAAACCAAAATCTTATGTACGGTAAATTAAAAGAACACCTCCAAAAGGAGCTGACCGAAATCCAGGAAGCTGGCTTATACAAAAGTGAAAGAATCATTGCCAGTCCGCAAAAAGCTGAAATAACCCTAAATACAGGACAAAAAGTGTTGAATTTTTGCGCCAACAATTATCTTGGCCTATCTGACCATCCCAAGCTGAAGGAAGCTGCTCATGAAGCACTCAACAGTCATGGTTTTGGCATGTCATCCGTACGTTTCATCTGTGGAACACAGGATTTGCACAAAACCCTCGAAGCCAAAATCGCTAACTTTTTTGGCACCGAAGATACCATTCTGTATGCAGCAGCTTTTGATGCCAATGGCGGCGTTTTTGAACCACTTTTCTCTGAGGAAGATGCAATCATCTCCGATTCACTCAACCATGCTTCCATCATTGATGGTGTGCGGCTTTGCAAAGCTAAACGCTACCGCTATGCCAACGCAGACATGGAAGATTTGGAAAAACAGCTTCAACTGGCACAGGAACAACGCTTCCGGGTTATCGTTACTGATGGTGTTTTCTCTATGGATGGCAATGTAGCTCCGATGGATAAAATCAATGAGCTGGCCAAAAAATATGATGCCCTGGTGATGGTTGATGAATGCCATTCAGCAGGTGTTGTTGGCGAAACCGGAAGAGGCGTTACAGAACTTTTCAACATCCGTGGCGAGGTTGATATCATCACCGGAACGCTTGGCAAAGCCTTTGGTGGGGCAATTGGTGGTTTCACAACCGGCCGAAAAGAAATCATTGAACTGTTGCGTCAGCGCTCAAGACCTTATCTTTTCTCCAATTCACTTCCTCCTGTTGTGGTAAATGCCGGTATCAAAATGTTTGATATGATGGATCAGACCAATGAATTGCAAGATAAGCTCCATGCCAATACCGCCTATTTCATGGAAAAGATGACAGCTGCCGGCTTCGACATCAAACCTACCAAATCAGCCATTTGTGCTGTGATGTTGTATGATGCACCGCTGTCTCAAAAAATGGCTGCCATGCTCCTCGAAGAAGGCATTTATGTGATTGGATTTTACTATCCGGTTGTACCTAAAGGCCAGGCCAGAATCCGGGTACAACTCTCTGCAGGGCACGAAACTGAGCACCTCGACAAAGCCATTGCAGCCTTCACAAAAGTTGGTAAAGCACTGGATGTAATTTAATGCTGGTTTTGAAAGTTTTGAAGCCGTCCTTGTGGGCGGCTTTTTTGTTTCTTGATGAATCGCTCTATTTTCATCGCTTCGCTCAAGCTTTCTGCACATTCAAACAAAGCAACCATGCTCCAGGGTCGGTGCTTTCTGGTAAAACTTATTCTGGCCGAAGTATTGTGCTCTTCGAGCCGACGTTCAGGATCCGAACTTATTCCAACATAATACTTATCTGAACTCTCCGAATATATAATATAGAGGTAGTACATTTCTTAACGAAAAAAGGGGACTGTTGCCCCCTTTTTGCTCCCCCTGCTGGATCCCGAATCCTCGGGACGACCCTCTGATTAATCCCGCACATGCGGGACTCTAACCAACTGAGCCAGCTTACCTTCAAGTGATTCACCGATAACAATCTTCTCGATCAGTCTTCTGCTTTTTTGTTTCTTGATGAATCGC
>DJWN01000043.1 GCA_002440975.1 Bacteroidales bacterium UBA6229 | reverse complement strand
CAAGATTTTTTTGAAGAAAAATTAACTTTATTTTAATGTATTGATTAGCAATATAATAAAACAGCTCCAAAAAGGAGTATTTCCCTTTTGGAGCTGTATAAAGTCGTTATTTCAGTGTGCCTATCTGATATATTTAAAGTCTTTTCCAAGGTATCTGGCAGTAGAACCAAGCATTTCTTCGATTCGAAGAAGTTGATTGTATTTGGCAATCCGGTCAGTTCTGGAAGCAGAACCTGTTTTAATCAGGCCGGTATTCAAAGCAACAGCCAAATCAGCAATGGCAGTATCCTCAGTTTCACCTGAACGATGGCTAATGACAGCTGTATAGGCGTGTCGATAGGCCATATTCACCGCATTAATTGTTTCGGTGAGTGTTCCAATCTGATTTACCTTCACCAGAATCGAGTTAGCAACGCCTTTATCAATGCCCATTTTCAATCTGTTTACGTTGGTCACAAACAAATCATCACCAACCAGTTGAACCTTCTGTCCCATTTTATCAGTCATCAATTTCCAGCCATCCCAATCATCTTCGGCCATTCCATCTTCGATAGATATGATGGGGTATTTATTTACCCACTCATTCCAGTAATCAACCATTTGAGCAGGGGTAAGCTTATCTCCGGTTGATTTATGCAGATGATATACATTCTCATCTGTCAGAAAATACTCTGATGAAGCGGGATCAAGTGCAAGGAAAATATCCTCACCAGGTTTGTAACCAGCCTTTTCGATGGCCTGAAGAATAACTGTAATCGCCTCTTCATTAGATTTTAAGTTAGGTGCAAAACCTCCTTCATCGCCAACATTGGTTGAATATCCCTGTTTTTTGAGTACAGATTTCAAGTTGTGGAATACCTCTGCACCCATTTGGATGGCTTGTGAAAAATTTTGTGCGCCAACAGGCATAATCATGAATTCCTGAAAATCGATGCTGTTATCGGCGTGTGAGCCTCCATTCAGGATATTCATCATTGGAATAGGCAGCGTATTGGCATTGGTGCCACCGATATAGCGAAACAGGGACTGATTGGTTTCCTGAGCTGCTGCATTTGCAACTGCCATCGACACACCAAGAATAGCATTCGCACCAAGTTTTGCTTTATTTGGGGTTCCATCAAGCTCAATCATTCTCTGATCAATTTCATTTTGATCTGTGATATAATACCCATGAAGCTCGTCAGCGATGATGGTATTTACATTTTGTACCGCATGAAGAACACCTTTACCCAAAAACACTGATTCGTCTCCATCTCTTAACTCTACGGCTTCATGCACACCGGTGGAGGCTCCTGAAGGAACCGCAGCGCGGCCAATAATTCCACTTTCGGTTTGTACATCAACTTCGACGGTAGGATTTCCGCGAGAATCCAAAATTTGACGCGCAAGAATGTTTACGATATGACTCATTTCTTTTTATTTTATTTAATTGCAAAAATACCGAATAATGACATAAAAAAAGGATAAAGCCGGTTAACTTTATCCTAATTCTTATGCAAACGTTTGAATCGTTTAGGCTTTGCCTTCAGAATCTTCCTTTTTGTCCTTTGCTTCTGCTGTTTCATCAGCCGCAGCACTTTCGGTTTTTTCGGCAACAGGTGCATCAACTTTATCTTCAGCAGCTTTTTCTGTTACTTCTTCAACCGGTTTACTTTCCGTCTTATTTTCCACAGGTGTAGTAGCGGCAGCTTCAGTTGTTTTCTTTGACGAACCTCTGCGGCGTGTTGTCTTGGCCTTTTTAGGTGTTTTTGCTCCCAAGAGGTTTTCGTTGTAATCAACCAGCTCAATCATACACATCTCGGCATTATCACCCAAACGATTTCCCAATTTAATGATTCTGGTATAACCACCCGGGCGATCAGCCACTTTAACAGCTACCTCACGGAAAAGCTCAGTTACTGCAAATTTGTTTTGCAATTGTCTGAAAACCATTCTTCTGGAGTGTGTAGAATCAGTTTTTGAACGTGTGATCATTGGCTCAACATAAACGCGTAGTGCTTTGGCCTTGGCCACAGTAGTTGTGATGCGTTTGTGCAGGATGAGTGAGGCTGCCATATTCGACAACATCGCTTTTCGATGTGAACTGGTTCTGCTTAAATGATTGAATTTTTTATTGTGTCTCATCTCTCTTATTCCTTATCTAATTTGTATTTGCTGATATTCATTCCAAACTCAAGCCCCTTACTTTTAACCAGCTCTTCAAGCTCGGTAAGCGATTTCTTACCAAAATTACGGAATTTCAGTAAGTCGTTCTTATTGAAAGCCACCAGTTCGCCAAGTGATTCAACATCAGCTGCTTTGAGGCAATTAAGTGCCCGAACTGACAGGTCAAGATCAACCAATTTGGTTTTCAATAATTGACGGATATGCAATGAGCTTTCATCAAATTCTTCGCTCACAGATTTCTCTTCTGTATCAACAGAAATCTTCTCATCAGAGAACAGCATAAAGTGATGTATGAGAATCTTTGCAGCTTCCTTGAGTGCATCTTTAGGATGAATTGACCCATCTGTTTCAACTTCGATCAAAAGCTTTTCGTAGTCGGTTTTTTGTTCGACACGGAAGTTATCGATATGAAACTTCACATTTCTGATAGGTGTATGAATGGAGTCGATTGCAATGGTATCAACAGGAGCGTTAGCTACTTTGTTTTCGTCTGATGGAACATAGCCTCTGCCTTTGTTGATTGTAATTTCCATACTAAGTTTTACGCCAGCATCCATATTGCAGATCACCAATTCAGGATTAAGCACCTGAAAAACAGAGAGGAATTTATTGATGTCGCCTGCTTTAAACTGTTCCTGATCTCCAATCACGATATTTACTTTTTCGGAGATTTCGGAAGAGATTTGCTGTTTGAATCTAACTTTTTTCAGGTTAAGCACGATATCAGCAACGTCTTCCACCACACCTTCGATAGAGGAGAATTCGTGTAAAACACCCTCAATCCTGATTGAAGTGATGGCGAAACCTTCCAGAGAAGATAATAAAATTCTTCTGAGGGAGTTGCCTATTGTGATACCGAAACCTGGTTCGAGAGGGCGAAATTCGAACGTACCTTTGTGATCGTTCGATTCGACCATGATCACCTTTTCGGGTTTTTGAAACGCTAAAATTGCCATAATAAAGGTTTAGTGTTTGATAGAATATGCTACCAGGTTATTAATTTATGCTTATTTTGAGTACAACTCAACAATCAGCTGTTCTTTGATTGTTTCCGGAATATCTTCCCTGGATGGATAACTCATAAACTTACCAGCCATTTTCTCGGCATCCCATTCGAGCCAGGGATAACGGTTTACGCGACCTTCAAGTGAATAAGTGATCGTTTCGAGGCTTTTTGATTTTTCGCGTACGGCAATAATATCGCCTTCTTTGAGCAACATAGAAGGAATATTAACTAATTGTCCGTTAACGGTAATATGACGATGTCCGACCAGTTGACGTGCAGCGCTACGCGTTGGGGCAATGCCCAGGCGATAGACGGTGTTATCCAGTCGTGATTCGATCAGCTGCAGCAAAATTTCGCCGGTTATGCCGCTCTTGTTGCTGGCTTTTTCAAACAGATTTCTGAATTGTTTTTCCAGGATACCATAAGTATATTTCGCTTTCTGCTTCTCCTGAAGCTGGATGCCGTATTCTGACTGTTTCTTCCTGCGCTTGGAGCTGCCATGCTGTCCGGGAGGATAATTCTTTTTTTCAAATGCTTTGTCGGCACCAAAAATGGGTTCTCCAAATTTGCGTGCGATTTTCGATTTAGGACCTATATACCTTGCCATTGATTTTACTTTTTTATTTTTTCGACAATTGATTAAACTCTTCTGCGTTTTGGCGGACGACAGCCATTGTGTGGCAATGGAGTAACATCAACTATTTCAGTCACTTCTATTCCGGAGGAATGAATTGAACGGATTGCAGATTCGCGTCCTGCGCCAGGTCCTTTCACATAAACTTTTACTTTTCTTAATCCCAAGTCATAGGCGGTTTTCGAACAGTCTTCTGCTGCCATTTGTGCAGCATAAGGCGTGTTTTTCTTTGAACCTCTGAAACCCATTTTTCCGGCTGATGCCCAGGAAATGACTTGTCCTTCGTTGTTTGTCAAAGAAATGATGATGTTATTGAAAGAAGCTTTGATAAAGGCTTTACCGGTAGCTTCAATCTTAACAACACGTTTCTTTGTTGATTTCGTGCTTTTTGCCATTGGATAATGTATTCAATAATATTTGATATGATCCGACTACTTCGATTATTTAGTAGCCTTCTTTTTATTTGCAACAGTTTTTTTGCGTCCCTTACGTGTACGCGCATTGTTTTTGGTACTTTGTCCACGAAGTGGAAGTCCTAAACGATGACGAATACCGCGATAACATCCAATATCCATCAAACGTTTGATATTGATCTGGACTTCGCTGCGAAGTTCACCTTCCACTTTGAAATTGTCGCCAATCACTGTACGAACATTATTCTGCTCGTCATCAGTCCAATCCTGTACTTTTTTATCAAAATCGACACCCGCTTCGGTTAAGATCTTTTGCGAAAGACTCCTTCCGATACCATAAATGTAGGTCAACGCAATTTCACCACGTTTGTTATTCGGGATATCAACACCAGCAATTCTAGCCATATCTGTTTAATTAATAATTCAACTTAAGTTTAACCCTGACGTTGTTTGAACTTGGGGTTCTTTTTGTTTATTACATAAAGCCTGCCTTTACGACGTACAATCTTGCACTCTGCAGATCTCTTTTTAACGGAAGCTCTTACTTTCATTTTTGTCCTTTTTCAGTTTATGGTAAATCCAACTTAATTCTAGTTTATATTCTTTTACTTGTAGCGGAAAGTGATACGGCCTTTTGTCAGATCGTAGGGCGACATCTCCAGCTTCACCCTGTCGCCAGGCAGAATCTTGATGTAATGCATCCGCATCTTACCAGAGATATGAGCTGTGATCACATGCCCGTTTTCCAGTTCAACACGAAACATGGCATTACCCAATGATTCAACTACTGTTCCGTCTTGTTCGATAGACATTTGTTTTGCCATATACTATTTCCTATTTTTTATCCAATACTTCTTCGATGTATGAGAAAGTTGAGAGAATATCCGGTTTACCATTCTTAATGGCCACATCGTGTTCAAAATGTGCCGAAGGCTTGCGATCAAGTGTACGGATTGTCCAGCCGTCTGCTTCCTGTCTTACATTTCGAACACCCAGGTTAATCATGGGCTCAATAGCAAGAACCATATTCTCTTTCAATTTAACACCGGAACCGCGTCGTCCGTAATTAGGCACTTCAGGTTTTTCGTGAAGATGTCGTCCAACACCATGTCCCACCAATTCCCGTACTACTCCATAACCAAATTTTTCGGCATGTTGCTGCACGGCATATCCAATATCTCCGGTTCGATTACCCACGACTGCCTGTTCGATGCCCAGATAGAGTGCTTCTTTGGTTCTTTGCATCAGGAGTTTCAGTTCTTCACTTACTTCTCCTACAGCAAAAGTATAGGCTGAATCGCCATAAAAGCCATTTTTAAGCACCCCGCAATCAACGGATACAATATCCCCTTCTTTGAGTTCCTGTTGTCCGGGTATTCCATGCACCACCTGATCATTCACAGAAATGCAAAGGGTTCCCGGAAAACCGCCATAGCCTTTAAAACCAGGCTCAGCTTTATGATCTCTGATAAAGGTTTCGGCAATCTTATCCAAAAATATCGTCTTCACTCCCGGTGCAATATATTTAGCAACTTCGGCCAGTGTTTTCCCAACAAGCAAAGAACTATCTCTTTGTATCTCTATTTCCGCTTCAGTTTTTATTACAATCATTCTGATTTGGAACGTTTTAACCCATATTCATTGCAGATGCTCTTCCTTTAATCCGGCCTGATTTTGTAAGACCATCATAATGACGCATCAGCAAATAACTTTCAATTTGTTGTAAGGTATCCAGTACAACTCCAACGAGGATCAACAATGAAGTGCCACCATAGAACTGAGCAAATGCAGTGCTTACACCAAGCTGGGATACCAAAGCCGGCATAATGGCTACAAAACCCAGAAAAATTGATCCGGGAAGTGTTATTCTCGACATCACATTATCCAGATACTCAGCGGTTTTCTTGCCTGGCTTCACACCAGGAATAAAACCACCATTTTTCTTCATATCTTCAGCCATTTGATTTGGGTTAATCGTTACGGCTGTATAGAAATAAGTGAAAAGGATAATCAAAATGAAGAAGGTAAGGTTGTACCATAAGCCGTTGATGTTCGTAAAGGCGGCAGCCATTCCGGATAAACTTTCGGAAGATGTAAAACCAACCAGGGTAATGGGCAGGAACATAATTGCCTGCGCAAAAATGATCGGCATTACACCGGCAGCATTTACTTTAAGCGGAATATACTGACGAACGCCACCGTACTGTCGGTTTCCAACGATACGTTTGGCATACTGTACTGGCACTTTTCGTGTACCCTGAACCAGAAGTATAGTCAACAATATTACAAACACCAAAACTGCTATCTCTACCAGGAAATACACCAAACCACCTCCTACCTGCTCAAGTCGGGCAACAAGTTCGCCAAACAAAGCAAAAGGAAGATTGGCAATGATACCAATCATGATGATCAGCGAAATACCATTTCCAATACCTTTATCCGTAATCTTTTCGCCAAGCCACATCACAAAGAGGGTGCCTGCAATCAGGATAACTGTTGAAGAAACCCAGAAGAAAAGTGAGGGATTGGTAAAATTAGGGTCAAAAGGTGTGATGGCTTCCGGAGGCAGTTGCGAAATCATATTGGCGATATAGCCAGGAGCCTGCAACGCCACTATTGCCACAGTAAGATACCGTGTAATCTGATTAATCTTACGTCTTCCACTTTCGCCTTCGCGTTGTAATCTTTGGAAATACGGAATTGCCATCCCGAGTAGCTGAATCACGATGGATGCTGAGATATAGGGCATGATTCCCAATGCAAAAATGGAGGCATTGGAAAATGCACCACCCGAAAACATATTCAGCAAACCGAGTAATCCGCCGCTGGCCTGATTTTGCAAATTAGCCAGCATGGAAGGGTCAACTCCTGGAATAACCACATACGATCCAAGACGATAAATAAGGATGATTCCCAAGGTATAGAGAATACGCTTCCTTAGTTCGTCTATTTTATTAATATTTCTGAGTGTTTCGATTAACCTTTTCATTCAGTTTAATATTTTTCAGCAGAACCACCGGCAGCTTCGATAGCAGCAATAGCCGCGGCAGAGAATGCATGAGCTTTAACTTCCAATTTTGCTTTGAGTTCGCCTTTAGCCAGGATCTTAACCTTGTCATTTTTCCCGACAAGGCCATGATCTACTAAAGCCTGAAAATCAATGGCAGCAAGTTTAAACTTGTCGGCAAGATTCTGTAAAGTTTCCAAATTAATTGCGCTGTATTCCTTGCGATTAATATTGTTAAACCCAAACTTAGGCAAACGGCGAGCAAGTGGCATCTGACCACCTTCAAAACCCAATTTCCTAGAAGTTCCTGAACGTTGGCCTGCGCCTTTGTGGCCACGTGTAGAGGTGCCACCAAAGCCTGAACCTTGTCCGCGTCCGATTCTTTTGCGGTTCTTTACCGAACCTTTTGCTGGTTTTAGATTACTTAAATCCATTGTATCGTGTAATTTCCGGTTATCAACAATTAAATTTCTTCCACCTTAAGCAGGTGTTTCACTTTATCAACCATACCGGCAACAGCAGGTGAAAGCTCTATTTCAAGGGTTTGATTCATGCGCTTGAAACCAAGTGCAGTGAGTGTATCCTTCTGTTTACGGGTACGACCGATGCCGCTTTTTATCTGTGTTACTTTTACCTTTTTCATCTTTTGATCGTTTATCCGTTAAACACTGTATCCAAATCAACACCACGCAGTTGCGCTACAGTATAAGCATCACGCAAACGAGTGAGGGCATCAAAAGTAGCTTTTACAACAGAGTGGGGGTTAGATGAACCTTTGGATTTTGCCAATACATCGGTAATTCCAACACTTTCGAGTACAGCACGCATAGCACCGCCTGCAATTACACCAGTACCAGGGGTAGCAGGTTTGATATAAACCAGGGCTCCACTGTATTTTCCGTATTGATCGTGAGGAACCGTACCTTTCAGAACAGGCACTTTCACCAGATTCTTCTTTGCATCGTCAATACCTTTCTGGATAGCAGCCGTTACCTCTTTTGCTTTTCCAAGGCCATAACCCACAACACCATTTTCATTCCCAACAACCACAATAGCTGAAAAGCTAAAGGTGCGACCCCCTTTTGTTACTTTAGTGACGCGCTGGATGCTGACCAACCGATCTTTAAATTCGATTTCGCTGGATTTTACTCTTTTTACGTTAACGTCTGACATAGTTTTTTAGAATTTTAATCCTCCATTACGGGCAGCTTCTGCCAACGATTTCACTCTTCCGTGGTACAAATATCCACCACGATCAAAAACAACCTGTTCAATACCGGCAGTTTTGGCTTTTTCGGCAATAAGCTTACCCACCATTTGTGCCTGTTCGATTTTTGATCCCTCTTTCTCAATAATGCCTTCTTCGCGCGAACTGGCCATCACCAGTGTTTTTCCTTCTAGGTCGTCAATCAATTGAACGTAAATCTGTTTATTACTTCTATATACAGACATTCTGGGGCGCACGGCTGTTCCTTTCACAATCTTGCGAATCCTTTTACGAATGCTGTCTCGTCTTTGTGATTTCTTATTTTTTATTGCCATCTCAACTGGATATTAATGCGTTATACTCTCACTATTACCTGCTATTTACCAGCTGCTTTACCAGCTTTTCTCCTCAACACTTCACCCTGGAAGCGAATACCTTTACCTTTATAAGGCTCGGGTTTGCGTAATGAGCGAATCTTGGCAGCAACCTGACCGAGCAACTGTTTATCATGCGAACGCATTTTCAGTATGGGGTTTTTACCCCTTTCGGTAATGGTCTCAATTTTTACTTCAGCAGGAATTTCAAAGACAATGTTATGAGAGTAGCCCAGTGCCATTTCCAGCAACTGACCTTTGGCTTCGGCCTTATAACCTACACCAACAAACTCCTGTACAACTTCAAAACCTTCTGAGACACCTTTGACCATGTTTTGGATCAACGCTCTGTAGAGTCCGTGTTTGGCACGGTGGTCGATGGCATCAGACTGACGCTCGAGAATAACCTGATTTGCTTCTACCTTCACGTTGACAGCTTCATCGAGCTGTTGCTTCAATTCACCCAGTTTTCCTTTAACGGTAACTAACTGATCTTCAATTTTGATCTCAACACCAGCAGGAATATCTATGGGTAATTTACCTATTCTTGACATTGATCTGTTCTCCTTGTTATTAACTAATGTAACACAACACTTCGCCACCAATATGCAGCTTGCGTGCTTCTTTATCACTCATGATGCCTTGTGAGGTAGAAATAATGGCGATTCCAAGGCCATTCATCACACGTGGCAGTTTTTCGGCATGAACATATTTACGCAGGCCCGGACGTGAAACGCGTTCGAGTGTGGTAAGTGCCGACATTTTTGTTGTGGGATGATATTTCAGGGCTACTTTAATGAGGCCTTGTTTGTCATCCTCTTCAAATTTATAATTCAAAATATACCCTTTTTCGAAAAGGATTTTTGTTATGGCTTTTTTCACATTGGAAGCAGGAATTTCTACTACTCTGTGTTTGGCCATGACACCGTTACGAATGCGTGTCAAATAATCTGCTATCGGGTCAGTATTCATTGTAAACTTCTTCAAAAAATTAATAATCTACCAACTTGCCTTTTTCACTCCCGGGATCAAACCTTTCAGGGCCATTTCCCTGAAGTTGATACGAGAAATACCAAACTGCCTCATATAGCCTTTGGGTCTGCCAGTGAGCTGACAACGGTTGTGCAAGCGCACCGGTGAAGCATTTTTAGGAAGCTTCTGCAGTGCCTCATAGTCGCCGGCTGCTTTAAGTTCGGCACGTTTGGCGGCATATTTCTCAACCAATCTTTGTCTTTTACGCTCACGCGCTTTCATTGACTCTTTTGCCATGCTTTATGATTTTTTTTGATTTTTAAACGGAAGTCCAAATCCTTTTAAAAGAGCAAGGGCTTCTTTATCTGTATGGGCAGTGGTAACAAAAGTGATATCCATACCATTGATCCTGTTCACTTTATCAATATCGATTTCGGGGAAAATGATCTGTTCGGTGATACCAAAGCTATAGTTGCCACGGCCATCAAAACCTTTATCGCTGATACCTCTGAAGTCGCGAACACGCGGTAAAGCTACAGCAACAAGACGTTCGAGAAACTCGTACATCTTTTCGCCACGCAGAGTAACACGTACCCCAATTGGGTTGCCACGACGCAACTTAAAGTTAGAAACATCCCTTTTGGAGATGGTTGGCACGGCTTTTTGTCCGGTGATAGAGGTCATTTCCTCTATTCCATAGTCGATCAGTTTCTTATCGGTCAAAGCTGCGCCGATACCCTGATTGAGTGAAATTTTAACAAGCCGCGGAACCTGCATCACACTGGAGTAGCTAAACTCTTTCATCAACGCAGGCACGATTTCACTCTTATACTGCTCTCTTAATCTGGGCTGATAGCTCATTACTTAATTACCTCCCCTGTCTTTTTTGAATAACGTACTGATTTAGCTGTCTTTTCATCTTGTTTGCGACCAATACGTGAAGGTTTTCCTGATTTATCCACTATCTTCAGGTTCGAGACGTGTACAGGAGCTTCCTGTTTCAGGATTCCACCCTTTGGGTTTTCGGCATTAGGTTTGGTGTGTTTTGAAACCAAATTGACACTTTCAACGAGTGCACGCTGTTTCTCTACATCAACCATCAACACTTTGCCTTGTTCGCCCTTATGGTCGCCGGCAATAACGATCACATTATCGCCTTTTTTTATGTGTAACTTTGTCATACTGCTTCTGCTTTTTGAGATTAGAGTACTTCCGGAGCGAGTGATACGATTTTCATAAACTGTTTCTCTCTGAGCTCGCGTGCCACAGGTCCGAAGATACGTGTACCAATCATTTCGCCGGTATTGTTAAGCAGCACCACCGCATTGTCTTCGAAGCGGATATAGGAACCATCGTTACGTCTGGTTTCTTTTTTAGTGCGCACAACAACAGCTTTAACCACGGCACCTTTCTTAACGTTTCCGCTAGGTAAGGCATGTTTCACCGTTGCCACAATTTGATCACCAATGCGGGCATATCTTTTTCCCGTTCCACCAAGCACACGGATGCATAACACTTCTTTTGCCCCGCTGTTATCTGCTACTGAAAGCCTTGATTCTTGCTGTATCATATTACTTCGCCCTTTCGATTATTTCAGCTAATCTCCAACATTTATTTTTACTCAACGGACGGGTCTCCATGATGCGAACCGTATCGCCGATATTGCAATCGTTGGATTCGTCATGAGCCATAAAAGTGCTGGTTCGTTTAACGAATTTCCCATACATAGGGTGCTTTACACGACGAACGATCTGCACAGTAATAGATTTGTCCATCTTATTACTGACCACCACGCCGATTCTTTCTTTTCTGAGTTTCCTGGTTTCCATCTGTCTACTCGTCCTTATTATTGATTAGTTTCTGTCAACTGACGTTTTCTTACTTCTGTCATCAAGCGTGCAATTGTTTTGCGATACGCTTTGATTTTATTTGGGTTCTCGAGAGGCGAAACGGCATGATTCAGTTTTAAACGAACCAATTGTTTGCGTTCTTCTTCGAGACGCTCGATCAAGTCAGCTGTGCTTAACTCTTTGATTACTTCCTGTTTCATAGTCTTTGCCTAGTTATTTTCAACGTAATCTCTTCTCACAACAAATTTGGTGGTAATCGGCAGTTTTTGAGCAGCAAGACGCAAAGCTTCTTTTGCTATTGCCAAGGGAACACCTTCGGCTTCAAAAATAATTCTGCCGGGAGAAACCGGAGCTACGAAATACTCAGGAGCACCTTTACCTTTACCCATACGAACCTCTGCAGGTTTTTTGGTGATAGGTTTATCGGGGAACACCCTGATCCAAATTTGTCCTTCACGTTTCATATAGCGGGTTACCGCCTGACGTGCTGCTTCAATCTGACGACCGGTAAGCCATGCTTCTTCCAGGGCTTTTATTCCAAAAGTACCAAAAGCAAGCTGGTGGCCACGTTGCGACAGGCCTTTCATCTTCCCTTTTTGGTGCCTTCTGAATTTTGTCTTCTTCGGTTGTAACATTGTTACTGATGTATTAAAATTCTATAATTAACTTATTTACGTCTTCCTCTTTGGCGTGGGCCTCCACCAGGTTTTGGCGAGCCACCCGGCTTTTTCGACTGTCCGCCAACGGTAGTTGGAACAAGCTCTGGCTTACCATAGATTTCGCCTTTGCAAATCCATACTTTAATTCCGATACGTCCGTAGGTAGTATGTGCTTCAACCAGTGCATAGTCGATATCTGCGCGCAAAGTATGCAAAGGAATACGACCTTCTTTATAGGTCTCCTGGCGTGCCATCTCAGCACCTCCAACACGACCCGAGATCATTACTTTGATTCCTTCTGCACCAATACGCATACTGGAACTGATGGCGGTTTTGATTGCCCGACGGAATGAAATACGTCCTTCAATTTGTTTGGCAATCGTGGCTGCCACGATATATGCATCCATTTCGGGGCGTTTGATCTCGCTGATATTGATCTGCACTTCTTTACCGGTGAGTTTTTTCAACTCTTCTTTAAGCTTGTCAACTTCCTGACCTGCTTTACCGATGATCATACCCGGCCTGGCTGTTGATATGGTAACTGTAACCAGTTTCAATGTACGCTCGATCGAAATACGTGATATTCCTGCTTTTCCCAAACGTGCGTTGAGGTACTTTCTGATTTTGTCATCTTCAACCAATTTGGAAGAAAAATCTTTTCCACCATACCAGTTAGAGTCCCAACCTTTGATGATTCCTAACCTAAGACCTATTGGATTCGTTTTCTGTCCCATTCATTTAAAACTTATCGGATTGATTCTGTCTGATTATTCTTTTATTCTGCTGTCAACAACTAGGGTAACATGATTCGAACGCTTTCTGATACGATGAGCCCGACCCTGAGGTGCAGGCTGAATCCTTTTGAGCATCCTACCTGAGTCGACATAAATCTCTTTCACAAAAAGGTTACTGTCCTCAATACGTTTTCCTTCGTTTTTTGCTTCCCAGTTAGCAATGGCCGACCGCAACAGTTTATATACACGGTTGGATGCTTCCTTAGAAGAATATTGAAGTACATGCAATGCCATTTCAACATCCATTCCTCTCACCATATCCGCCACAAGGCGCATTTTTCGTGGTGAGGTAGGCACATTACGCAGCCTGGCGAATGATGTTGTCTTCTTCGCAGTTTTGATTTCTTCTGCTTTATTATGTTTTCTAGCTCCCATTTTATCGCAGTTCTTTATTTTTTACCTTTATCTTTTTTTCCAGCATGACCCCTAAAAATACGCGTGGGGGCAAATTCTCCCAGTTTATGTCCAACCATATTTTCTGTTACATACACAGGGATAAACTTATTTCCGTTGTGCACAGCAATCGTCTGGCCAACAAATTCAGGAGCAATCATTGAAGCTCTCGACCAGGTTTTGATCACAGTCTTCTTTCCGGATTCAACATTAGCCATCACTTTCTTTTCAAGTTTGTAATGGATATATGGACCTTTTTTAAGCGAACGACTCATTGTATAAGGGTTTCTTCCTGATTAAACAATTATTTCTTCCTTCTTTCGATGATATACTTATCAGAAGCATTCTTTTTGGAACGCGTCTTATAACCTTTGGCCGGCAAACCTTTGCGGCTTCGTGGGTGACCACCAGAAGCACGACCTTCGCCACCACCCATGGGGTGATCAACGGGGTTCATTACAACACCCCTTACGCGTGGTCTGCGACCTAACCATCTGCGACGTCCGGCTTTACCAGAAACTTCGAGACTATGATCAGCATTGGATACCATGCCTACAGTGGCTTTGCACGACTGCAAAATCATGCGGGTTTCACCGGAAGGCATCTTTAAAACAGCAAACTTACCATCGCGCGACATCAACTGCGCATACGATCCGGCACTTCTGGCCATTTTGCCACCCTGTCCGGGACGCAGCTCAATATTGTGCACTACCGTTCCAAAAGGAACCTCACTTAATAATAAGGTATTTCCAACATTTGGAGCAGCACCCTGTCCGGATACAATTTCCTGTCCTACTTGTAATCCCTGAGGAGCAATGATGTAACGCTTTTCACCGTCTTTGTAAAAAACCAATGCAATACGTGCCGTACGATTTGGATCGTACTCAATGGTTTTTACCACACCAGGAACACCATCCTTATCGCGTTTGAAGTCGATAATACGGTATTTCTGTTTGTGACCACCACCAACATTGCGAATAGTCATTTTACCTTCTTTATTTCTGCCACCAGTACTTTTTCCGGGAGCCAACAGGCTCTTTTCCGGCTTATCTGTAGTGATGTCGTCAAAAGCGCTTATCAGTTTAAAACGCTGCCCAGGAGTTGTGGGTTTGTACTTCTTTAAAGCCATTTATCTAAATGTTGCTAAAAAAATCAATATTTTCACCTTCAGCCAAAGTCACTACTGCTTTTTTAAAAGCATTGGTTTTACCAGCAATAATACCGGTTTTTGTGTAGCGCGACTTTCGTTTTCCAACATAATTCATTGTGTTGACCGCTACCACTTCCACCTCATAAAGCTCTTTGATAGCCTGTTTGATCTGCAGCTTGTTGGCGCGTTTGTCCACGATGAAGCCGTAGCGGTTGAGCTTTTCGCCCTGTGCGGTCATCTTCTCTGTAATTACCGGCTTTTGAATGATTTCCATTGCTATATTTCTTTTTATATTCCTAAATTAAGCCAGAATCTCTTCAATAGTTTTCAACGAGCTCTCCAGCACAAACAGCTTATTCGCATTGAGAATATCATAGGTATTCAAGCTGTTTGCTGTCACCACTTTCGTACGTTGCAGGTTTCTTGAGGAGAGTACAATATTTTGATCTGCCTTGGGCATCACAAACAAACTCTTAGCACCTTCTAATTTAAAGCTGTTAAGAATCTGAGCAAAATTCTTTGTTTTGGGGGCTTCAAAACTGAAATCTTCCAAAACAACAATCTGTTGCTCTTTTGCTTTGTAGGACAAGGCTGATTTACGGGCCAGACGTTTTACTTTTTTGTTGAGCTTAAAGCTGTAATCACGTGGTTTGGGCCCGAAAATACGACCTCCACCAACAAAAACAGGCGACTTAATGCTTCCGGCACGTGCAGTACCAGTCCCTTTTTGTTTTTTGATTTTACGAGTACTACCGGCCACTTCATTTCTCTCTTTCGACTTGTGTGTACCCTGACGCTGATTAGCCAAAAACTGCTTAGTATCCAGATAAATCGCATGATCATTGGGCTCAATGCCGAAAACATCGTCGTGCAACGTAACTTTACGATCTGTTGCTTCGCCGCTGAATTTATGTACTACTAATTCCATCTTTCAATTTTTAAAAATCCGTTCTTAGGTCCTGGAACAGCACCTTTTACTAAAATCAAATTTTTCTCGGGTATGATTTTTACTATCTGGAGGTTTATCAACTTCACCCGGTCGCCACCCATTCTGCCTGCCATACGCATTCCTTTAAAAACGCGTGAAGGATAAGAAGATGCACCAATTGAACCAGGAGCCCTGAGCCTGTTGTGCTGGCCATGAGTAGCCTGACCAACGCCGCCAAATCCATGACGTTTTACAACACCCTGAAAACCTTTTCCTTTGCTGATACCGACAACGTCAACAAATTCGCCTTCCATAAACACCTCAACGGTAACAGCCTCACCAAGCGATTTTTTCTTTTCGAAACGGGTAAACTCTGCAACCATGGCCTTAGGGCCAGTTCCAGCCTTACTAAAATGACCCTTCATAGCACTTGTGGTATGCTTTTCCTTTTTCTCGCCAAAAGCAAGCTGCACTGCATCATAACCATCTATTTCTTTGGTTCTTATTTGTGACACAATGCACGGACCGGCTTCTATAACAGTAACAGGAAGATTCTTCCCGCTTTCGTCATAAATGCTGGTCATTCCAACCTTTTTTCCAAGTATTCCTGACATGATACTATACTTTTGTATTTCTTGCTGCTAATGCAACAGGTCAAACTTTAATTTCTACTTCTACACCACTTGGAAGCTCAAGCTTCATCAATGCGTCGATCGTTTGTGAAGTCGAGCTGTAAATATCGAGCAGACGTTTGTAGGACGAGAGCTCAAATTGTTCTCTTGACTTTTTGTGCACGAATGTCGAACGCAACACAGTGTAAATCTTTTTGTCTGTTGGCAACGGAATTGGTCCGTTTACCACAGCTCCTGTGGTTTTAATGGTCTTCACGATCTTCTCAGCTGATTTATCAACCAGGTTATGATCGTATGACTTTAATTTTATTCTAATCCTTTGGCTCACGTTGAAGAGTTATTATTGTTTACAATTATTTGATGATTCCTTTTGCTTTATTCACTACCTCTTCGGCAATATTATCGGGTGCAGGTGAATAATGACTAAACTCCATACTTGAAGTGGCCCTGCCCGAAGTTAAACTCCTCAGCGAGGTAACGTATCCAAACATTTCGGATAAAGGCACATCTGCTTTGATTACCTGTCCGCTTACTTTTGCTGTCACCTCACGTAGAATTGCACGCCTTTTATTAAGATCGCCTGTTACTTCTCCCAGAAATTCATCCGGAGTGAGTACTTCAATCTTCATGATCGGCTCAAGCAAGATTGATTTGGCTTTGCGACAGGCTCCTTTATATCCAAGCCGGGCAGCCATTTCAAATGATAATGCATCGCTATCCACCGCATGGAAAGAGCCATCGATAAGCCTTACCTTGATGCTGTCAACCGGATAACCAGCCAACACACCATTCGAAAGCGATTCTCTGAATCCTTTTTGTATAGCAGGGATAAACTCGCGTGGGATATTGCCACCCTTTACCTCATCGACGAACTGCAATCCAACCACACCTTCGTCAGCAGGTCCAATCTCAAAGATGATATCAGCAAACTTACCTTTACCACCTGTTTGTTTCTTATAAACCTCACGGTGGTTTGCTTTTGCTGTGATGGCTTCTTTATAAGCAACCTGGGGACGTCCCTGATTAGCTTCTACTTTGAATTCACGCTTCAAACGGTCAACCAGAATTTCCAGGTGTAACTCACCCATTCCGGAAATAATCGTTTGCCCTGAATTTTCGTCCGTTTTTACATGGAAAGTAGGGTCCTCTTCGGCCAGTTTTGCCAGGGCAACAGACATTTTATCCATATCAGCCTGAGTTTTAGGCTCAATGGCCACAGCAATTACAGGCTCGGGAAATGACATTGATTCCAGCAAAATCGGTTTATTCTCAACACAAAGTGTATCGCCGGTACGTATTGTTTTAAAACCAACAGCTGCTCCGATATCTCCGGCTTCTATACGATCTAACGGATTTTGTTTGTTGGCATGCATCTGCATGATACGCGAAATACGTTCTTTTTTGCCGGTAGAGGCATTGTAAACATAAGATCCCGCTTCGAGCACACCTGAATAAACACGGAAAAATGCGATACGCCCAACAAAAGGATCGGTAGCAATTTTAAATGCCAACGCACTGAAAGGCTCATCAACACTTACTTTTCTAAGCTCTTCTTTCTCTGTGCGGGGGTTAATCCCTTTTACCGCATCCACTTCGAGTGGGCTCGGCAAAAACTGTACGATACCATTCAGTAGCATCTGTACGCCTTTGTTTTTGAAAGCAGAACCGCACATTACGGGTGAGATACGCATCTCAACAGTAGCTTTACGGATCTGTGCAATGATCTCGTCTTCGGTGATGCTATCCGGATCATCCATGAATTTTTCCAATAACTCATCGCTATCCTCAGCAACACCTTCTATTAACTTAAGGCGATACTTCTCGGCTGTTTCGATCAGATCATCCGGAATAGGCACTTCAACCACAACAACGCCTTTTGAACTATCGTCCCAGAGAAAAGCCTTGTTGCTGATTAAATCCACAATACCTTTGAATGATTCTTCTTCGCCAATGGGTATTTGAAGTGGAATAGGGTTTGCGCCCAGTCTTTCCTTAATCTGATCGAGTACACTGTAGAAATCAGCACCTGAACGGTCCATTTTATTCACAAAACAAAGCCGGGGTACCTTATATTTATCTGCCTGACGCCATACTGTTTCGGATTGAGGCTCAACGCCACCCACAGCACAAAACAGGGCAACAGCACCATCCAGCACACGCAACGAACGTTCCACCTCTACGGTAAAGTCAACGTGGCCGGGGGTATCAATGATATTAATCTTGTATTTTTCCTGATCAAAATCCCAGAAAACAGTCGTAGCAGCTGAGGTAATGGTGATGCCGCGCTCTTGCTCCTGAACCATCCAGTCCATGGTAGCAGAACCCTCATGCGTTTCACCCAGCTTATGGCTGCGTCCGGTATAATAAAGGATACGCTCAGTAGTAGTAGTTTTACCCGCGTCGATATGAGCCATAATGCCAATATTACGGGTAAGTTTCAAGTTCTGTATGGTCTTTGCCTCTGCCATTTTTGTATTGTAGCGTATTAACCTTTTCTATTAAAATCTGAAGTGAGAGAAAGCCTTGTTGGCTTCTGCCATTCTGTGGGTATCTTCTTTTTTCTTATAAGCAGCCCCTTCTTCTTTGTAGGCTGCCATTATCTCGCCTGCAAGTTTTTGTCCCATCGATTTCTCGTGACGCTTGCGGGCATATCCGATAAGGTTTTTCATGCCGATGGATTGCTTACGTCCGGGACGGATCTCAGAAGGGATCTGGAATGTAGCCCCGCCAATACGACGGCTTCTTACCTCAACAGCAGGTGTTACATTTGCCAAAGCCTTTTTCCATACTTCAACAGCATCTTCGCCGGTTTTTTGTCCAACGATTTCCATCGCTTCATAAAAAACCTGATAAGCAATATTTTTCTTGCCTTTGAGCATGATGTTGTTCACAAACTTCGTCACCATGACATCCCCAAATTTTGGGTCGGGCAAAATGATTCTTTTCTTTGGTTTAGCTTTTCTCATTGATTAAAATCTTAGTCTGAAAAACATTCTTTTATGACTGTCTTACTTTTTCTTTGGGCGCTTGGTGCCATATTTTGAACGACGCTGCGAGCGACCTTCCACTCCTGAAGTATCCAGAGCACCACGAATAATATGGTAACGAACACCAGGCAAATCCTTCACACGACCTCCGCGAATCATCACGATAGAGTGTTCCTGCAAATTATGACCTTCACCAGGAATATAGGCATTCACCTCTTTACCATTTGTTAAACGAACCCTGGCCACTTTGCGCATGGCCGAGTTAGGTTTTTTAGGTGTAGTGGTATAAACCCTCACGCAAACTCCACGGCGCTGTGGGCATGAATCCAGTGCAGGAGACTTGCTTTTATCAACCAGTTTTTGGCGTCCTTTTCGCACTAATTGTTGAATAGTCGGCATTGTAAACTCTTTAATTTATTGATAATTTAACCCAATTTTGGGAGCGCAAAAGTATCACAAATTTGTTAACAAACAATACTTTGCTCTAAATTAATTTCTTAACACAATATGGGATGTAGTTGAAGGAGGGATAAACCTTGTGGTGAAGGCTCTCAAAACACATGTGAAGCTCTATTTTAGGATGACTCCGGCTTTACACATGAAGAAACCTATTACGTTTTAGCTTATCAGGTTCCTTTAACTATATCGTTTCCAGTTACTTTTAACTTCCCAACGTTTTGGGGCTGCAAAGGTAAAAAGTTTTTTTTATCTGACAAGGGCTTGTTTAATTTTTTTGAAAGTTTTTTTGTTTGGCTTGTCAAAAAAAATCATTGAATAACCCATTAACAGTTCTTCTTTTTCCTTACACTTATAAATTAATTCTTAGCTATCCTATCTCTCTTAGTGTCGTTTTATTGCCCCCAAACCCTTACCTGGCATTAGGCAAGCCCAAAAATGGGTGCTTTAAAAACCTGCTTAACCAAACGATTTAGTTTTTTGCTTCCAAAAATCAAAACCCTCACTTCAAAATCACCACAGGGCTAAGGTGCAGCGCACCGCCCTCTTTATAAAAGAACCTGTTTAATAAAAAAACAAGGTGCAGCCCCGCAATACTTGACGGGGCAGGCGCACCGCCCTATTTGTAATAAAACATGCTTAAGATTCGTCAAACCAAACACAATCCCAAAATAGCGCAACCCCTCCAGCCTGTCCCGACTGAAATGTCGGGAGGTTGAAATCCTTTTTTTAAACACCTTTGCTACATTAGCAGCAACCCTGTCTGGGTTGCGCTATCAAGCCAAACTAAACCATCACTTCAAATCACCACCGGGCTGGGTGCGCAGGCCTTGCGCGAACGGCGGGCAGCGCCAGGGTGAATGAAAAAACAGCAGAAAATCCTCGAAGCTGGCCGCTGACAAGTGGACATCTCGCCCGTTCAGGGCGACGGTTCGAAGGATTTTCGCTGTTTTTTCAGAGCGGGAGGGCACTTTGTTCGCGCTTGATTTTTGGGAACTTTTGATCAAGCAAAAGTTCCAACTAACAGATATTCAACCCTTATTCACCACAATCGCGACCTAATTGTTCATGTTCCTAACGTGCAAAGATTCAAGATGTCAGGGCGCTGCCCCTCAATCCAAATTTCCACCAAATATTCTAAGATTACAGGGCTCTGCCCCTATAAAAATCCTAAAAATTTTACGCACATACAGCCCTCAATACACTTACTCAATCTCTTGCTTCTTCAATCGCACTTGTTTTCTGGGAACTTGGAACATGTCCCGATGCATTAGCTATCGGGAACAAGGAAAAGTTCCAGAATAATTTAAGATATGGCGCAACCCTGTTTGGGTTGAAATCCCTTTTTATCTATATTAACTACAATAGCAGCAACCCCTTCAGGGTTGCGCTATTTGGCCAAACCAAGCCATCACTTCAAAATCACCACCAGGCTGGAGCCCCCAAGAATTGGGCTTACCTACTGCCAGGTAGGTGGTGGGAGCAAGAAAATGACAAAAGACCCACTCTCCACCTAATCTAAAATCACTTCTCATCATCATTCATGTCTTTAATTGCAGAAGACGTTCGAATCTTTGCAGAAGACGTTCAAGTCTTTGCATAAGACGTTCGAGTCTCTTTGCAAGTCCACATCGCTGACCAAATAGCATCTACCAAAAAACATAACAACGACTTCATATCAGCCCCCCAACAAATATCCCCGCCAAGTTCACCCTTCTTATGAAATAATGTAGTTTTGCATTCCAAAAAAATAAGTTTAGTGATTGATCTATTACAACAGTTGAACGAACCGCAGCGTACGGCTGTACAAACAATTGAAGGGCCTGTTATGGTTATTGCCGGTGCTGGATCAGGCAAAACGAGAGCCTTAACTTTTCGTATTGCCTATATGTTGCAACAGGGTGTTGATGCCTTTCAGATTATGGCACTTACTTTCACAAACAAAGCTGCCCGCGAAATGAAAGACAGGGTTATGCAACTGGTTGGTGATCAGGAAGCCCGCAATGTTTGGATGGGAACTTTCCACTCCATTTTTGCTCGAATTCTGCGTGTGGAAGGTCACCATTTGGGCTACCCTTCCAACTTTACTATTTACGACACCGACGATACCAAACAGCTGATTCGTAATATCCTCAAGGACATGAATCTTGACCCCAAGGTGTACAAGCCCTCTTTTATCCTTCACCGCATTTCAAATGCCAAGTCGAACCTGTTTTCTGCCGAAGATTACCTCAATAATCCCGACATCCGCATTGCCGACCAACAAGCCGGAAAACCTTTGATCGGTGAAATCTTTAAAAACTACAATGCCCGGCTCAAGAGGGCCAACGCAATGGATTTTGATGACCTGCTCTTTAATACCAACTTGCTTTTCAGGGATTTCCCGGAGGTATTGTATAAGTATCAGCACCGTTTCAAATATGTGCTTGTGGATGAATATCAGGACACCAATCACGCCCAATACCTTATCATAAAACGCATCGCAGCCCTCAACGAAAATATCTGCGTGGTTGGCGATGATGCACAAAGTATTTACGCTTTCAGAGGAGCCAACATCCAAAACATCCTCAACTTCAAAAATGATTATCCAGATCATACACTGATCCGGTTGGAACAAAATTACCGCTCCACCAAAACAATTGTTGAAGCGGCCAATCATGTTATCGAGAACAACAAAGACCAGATCAAAAAGACCGTATGGACCGACAAGGAACAGGGCGAGTTGATCAGCTTGCTCAGAGCCACATCCGACAACGAAGAGGGCGTACTGGTAGCCAATTCCATCTTTGGTTATAAAATGTCGAAGCAGCTCAAAAACAAAGATTTTGCCATCCTGTACAGAACCAACGCACAATCGCGCTCGATCGAAGAGGCACTGCGCAAACAAGGAATTCCCTATCGCATCTATGGCGGCCTGTCCTTTTATGCCCGCAAAGAAGTAAAAGACCTGCTCTCGTATTTCAGATTGGTGATTAATCCCCTGGACGAAGAAGCACTACTCCGCATCATCAATTATCCTGCACGCGGCATCGGCAAGACAACTATCGAAAGGCTGATCGTTGCAGCAAACGAACAGCAAATCAGCGTTTGGAATTTGATCAACACACCCAATCTCATCCCGACCGACATCAACCGAGGTGCCCTGAGTAAGCTGAATGATTTTGCTACCATGATCAAGAGTTTTCAGGCCATGCACGAAACAAAAACTGCCTTCGAACTGGCCAGGCATATCAACAGCAGCGTAGGACTTGTTGCAGCCCTCAAAGATGACGACAGCCCCGAAGGGATCAGCAGAATAGAAAATATTGAAGAGCTGCTGAATGCCATCATGGAGTTTTCTGACAAACAGGTTGACGAAACCACCGGCGAACAGATGGGTGTGAAACTATCTGATTTTATGCAGGATATAGCCTTGCTCACCGATGCCGATAGCAAAAACCCTGAGGATGATGACTATGTGAGCATGATGACCATCCACTCAGCCAAAGGCCTTGAGTTTCCTTATGTTTATGTGGTTGGTATCGAAGAAAACCTTTTCCCGTCAATTCAATCCTTAGGAACCAGAGCCGAGCTGGAAGAAGAACGTCGGTTGTTTTATGTGGCCATCACCAGGGCCGAAACAAAACTCACACTAAGCTATGCCGAAAGCCGCTACCGGTGGGGAAACCTGAGCCTGTGCGAGCCTTCGCGCTTCCTCGAAGAAATTAAGGATAACCTGATCGATAAACCCCGCAAAGCAAGTTTCAGAAGAAAAGCAAACGCTGATGATCTTTCGGTACTTAATGTTCCCTCGCACCTCAAATCGATGCAGCAGGCAAGCCAGTCAATAAATAAACCAAAAGCCGATGCTGATTTCGATAACTTTGAAGCTTCTGATCCTGAAAGCCTGCAAAATGGCATGGAAGTGATACACCAGAAATTTGGCAAAGGCAAAATTGTCAGTATCGAAGGTGCCGGTGCCAATCGCAAAGCTACGGTGCATTTTGTGGCTTATGGCCAAAAACAATTATTGCTCAAATTTGCACGACTGAAAATTGTGTAAACATACTTTGTTTATATTGTGTAATTTTGCAGCTGATTAAAAAAAATACTTACACCATAAATTAAATGGGTGTCAAAACCCAGTAAAGACAATTTTTACAGCATGACAAACGAATCATTGACATACAACACGGCAAGAGCCAGGATGGTAATTCCCGAATACGGCCGCAACATTCAAACCATGATCGAACATCTGTTGACCATAGAAGATCGTACCCAGCGCACCGGTGCTGCCCATTTTGTGGTTTCGGTGATGGCACAGATGAACCCACAGGTGAAAGAAGCCGATGACTACCTGCATAAGCTTTGGGATCATCTCCACATCATTGCCGATTTCAAACTTGATGTTGATGACCCCTACGGAATGCCCGCAAACGAAATACAGAACAAGAAACCAAATCATCCGGGCTATGGCCAGGAAAAACCAAAATTTGGTCATTACGGGCATTACCTGATGAAAATGATCGACTTTGCCAAAAGCCTGGAAGATGGCGACGAAAAACATGCTATCTCGCTTGCCATTGCCAACCAGCTCAAAAAAGACTACCTCAACTGGAACCGCGAAACGGTGAACGATCCGATTATCATCGCCGAGCTCGAAAGGGTATCAGGCAGCGCACTTACCCTACCCGAAAACACTAAGTTGGTTTCTCCCACGGAAGTGCTTGGTAAAACACCAGCCCATCAGGCAGCCAACAAAAAGAAAAAACCCAATAAGAAAAAAGACAACTTCAAGGGCAGAGGCAACTCAAACAGACGCTAAAAATCTATTCAATCAGTAAAGCATACGCATCATGGGCTCATTTATTATTTCGGGAGGCAACACCTTAGATGGAACAATTAAGCCACAAGGAGCAAAAAATGAAGCCCTTCAGATTTTATGTGCCTGTCTGCTCACTGAAGAAACAATTCACATTTCAAACCTGCCTGACATACTCGATGTAAACAACCTCATTGAGTTGCTGAACGGATTAGGAGTTGAAGTAAACCGGACTTCCAGGTCAGAAGTTAGTCTTACGGCCAAAGATATTCAGCTGGACTATCTTAAATCGGATGCCTTTATCAGCCGTGCCGCCAGCCTCAGAGGCAGCATAATGATACTGGGACCTCTGCTGGCCCGATTCCACAAAGCCTACCTGCCGCATCCCGGTGGAGACAAAATCGGCCGACGAAGACTCGACACCCATTTTATCGGTTTGCAAAAACTGGGGGCCCGCTTTAATGAAGACATTCAAAACAAATGTTACGATATTACTGCACCACACGGACTGGCCGGCACCTATATGCTGCTCGATGAGGCTTCAGTGACGGGCACAGCCAATATCATAATGGCAGCTGTTTTGGCAAGTGGCACGACAACAATTTTTAATGCTGCCTGCGAACCTTATATCGTTCAGCTGTGTCAGATGCTCGAACGCATGGGAGCGCAAATTCAGGGCATCGGATCCAATCTGCTTTCGATCACAGGCGTTGAGAAACTGAGTGGAACCTCGCACCGGCTTTTGGCTGATATGATTGAGGTGGGCAGCTTTATCGGTATGGCAGCCATGACGCGATCTTCGATAAGGATTGCAGAAGCCGGCATCAATTCGTTGGGTATGATTCCTCAGGTTTTTCAAAAACTGGGAATCAAATTACAATTCGATGGAGACCACATTATCGTTCCACAACAAGACAGTTATCAGGTGGAAACCTTTATGGATGGAGGCATCATGACAATTGCCGATGCTCCCTGGCCCGGATTTACACCCGACCTTATCAGCATAGTGCTGGTAGTGGCCACCCAGGCTAAAGGAACCGTGCTGATCCATCAGAAAATGTTTGAGAGCCGGCTGTTTTTTGTGGACAAATTGATTGATATGGGTGCGCAGATCATTCTTTGCGACCCGCACAGGGCCAATGTGATTGGTTTAAACCATGCACACACCCTCAAAGGCATCCGGATGAGCTCGCCCGACATCAGGGCAGGTGTGGCTTTGCTGATTGCAGCACTCTCGGCCAAAGGCGAAAGTATTATCGATAATATCGATCAGATTGACAGGGGCTATCAATTCATCGACAAACGTCTGCAATCACTGGGAGCTAAAATAGAACGGATATAGTTGAACAGACTTCAGCTGTCATTTTGACAAAACAACATGCACTGGCAAACTCTTTGTTGAGCCATGCAGAAAAATATTTATAAAATTTATGGAAGAGAATAAAACTAATAGCAGGGAAATGGAAGGTTTTGAAGATGTTCGAATCGACGAGAACAACAATCAAAAACAGGAAAACAGCCACCAACAGGATGATCAGAACGATCAGACGAAGAAACGTACCCGCATGAGAAAAGATCGTAAAAAGAAGCAGGAAAATACTGTTTCAAAAGAACAGTATGACGAGTTGAACGACAAATTTCTCAGGCTGTTTTCTGAGTTCGACAACTACAGAAAAAGAACCCTCAAAGAAAAAATAGAGCTAAGCAAAACAGCATCTGAAGAGGTGGTTACCGCCTTGCTTCCTGTTGTGGATGATTTTGAACGTGCCATGCAAGCCATGGAATCGCAGCAGGCTCCCGAAGCCACGGCCGAAGGCATCAGACTCATCTACAACAAACTAATCAAAACACTACAACAAAAAGGCCTGTCCGAAATAGAAGCACTTCACAAAACTTTTGACACTGATTTTCATGAAGCCCTAACAAATATTCCGGCTCCTGAACCATCACTCAAAGGCAAAGTAGTGGATGTCATTCAAAAAGGTTACCTGCTCAACGGCAAAGTGATTCGTTTTGCCCGCGTAGTAGTAGGAAACTAATTCAATACAATTTATTTATGTCGAAAAGAGACTATTACGAAATACTTGAGATAGAACGCAACGCTTCGGAAGCGGAGATAAAAAAAGCCTACCGCAAAATGGCTCTGCGGTATCATCCGGATAAAAATCCGGATGACAAATCTGCCGAAGAAAAATTCAAAGAGGCTGCCGAAGCTTATGAAGTGTTGAGTAATCCGGACAAAAAAGCCAGATACGACCGTTATGGTCATGCAGGTGTTGGAGGTGCCGCCGGAGGTGGTTTCAGCGGAGGCGGCATGAGCATGGATGACATTTTCAGTCAGTTTGGTGATATTTTTGGAGGTGCTTTTGGCGGCTTTGGTGGATCAAGAGGTCAGCGACGTCGCGTGAACAAAGGCTCCAATCTGAGGGTAAAGGTAAAACTCAACCTCAGAGAAATTGCCAACGGAGTTGAAAAAAAGATCAAAGTAAACAAATACGTCTCCTGCAAACATTGCGAAGGAACCGGTGCCGACAATGGTAGCAGCTATGCCACCTGCTCAACGTGTAACGGAAGTGGCCATATCACCCAGGTCACCAATACTTTTCTTGGCCAGATGCAAACCAGCTCTACCTGCCCAAGTTGTGGAGGCGAAGGTCGCATCATCACAAAAAAATGTACCTATTGTCAGGGCAACGGCGTGCTAAGAGACGAAGAAATCATCAGCCTGAATATCCCTGCAGGTGTTGCCGAAGGCATGCAGCTATCGCTGAGTGGCAAAGGTAATGCCGGTGCCAGAGGCGGCATTCCGGGTGATCTGATCGTATTGGTAGAAGAAGAAAAACATCCTGAGCTGGAACGTGATGGCAACAACCTGATTCACAACCTATTCATCAGCTTCCCGCAAGCCGCGCTGGGTGCTCAGGTGGAAGTGCCAACGATTGATGGCAAAGCCCGCATGAAAATCACCCCCGGCACACAATCCGGAAAAGTGCTCCGCCTCAAAGGTAAGGGGCTGCCCAGTGTAAACAGCTACGGAACAGGCGACTTGCTTGTGAATATCAATGTTTGGACACCAAAAAATCTTTCAAAAGAAGAGACTCAAATACTGGAAAAACTCGAAAATGCTGAGAATTTCCAGCCCAATCCGTCGGCAAGCGAAAAAAGTTATTTCGACAAAATGAAAGATTTCTTCAATTAAACCCATTCGGTTTCATGCAGTCCTATCTAAGCATAAACGAAGTTACAAAACGCTATGCCAACCACCTGGCTCTGGATCGTGTAAGCATCGAAATCCCGCAGAATAAAATTTTTGGTTTGCTGGGACCCAATGGAGCCGGCAAAACTTCGCTCATCCGTATCATCAATCAAATTACGGCACCGGATAGCGGAGAATTATTGCTTAAAGGACAAAGGCTTCATGCTGATCATGTTACGCAAATTGGCTACCTGCCCGAAGAACGTGGCTTGTACAAGAAAATGAAAGTGGGCGAACAAGCCATTTATCTTGCCCGGCTCAAAGGCATGTCCAAATCGGAGGCGCAAAAAAAACTAAAAGTCTGGTTCGAGAAATTTGACATCCTCAATTGGTGGGATCGCAAAGTTGAAGAGCTTTCGAAGGGTATGCAGCAAAAGATCCAGTTTATAGTAACCGTATTGCATCAACCCGAGTTACTCATTTTTGATGAACCCTTCAGCGGATTCGACCCCATCAATGTAAACCTGCTGAAAACCGAAATACTGAAACTAAGAGATCAGGGGGCTACCATCATTTTTTCGACACATAATATGGCTTCCGTAGAGGAATTGTGCGATCAGATTGCATTGATCAACCAAGGGGAAAAAGTGCTCGAAGGCGAAGTGAATGCCCTGAAAGAAGCCAACCGAAACTACACTTATTCCTGCGAGTTCTATCATCCTGTTAGCAATTGGCAAACTGCACTCGAGAAACTTCCGCTAGAGTTGCTTGAGTCTGACCCATTATCCAATAAATTAAAGCTCCTTCTCAAAACAGATTCCTCACTGAACAGCAACGAGTTACTCAGGATGATGCTCCCGCTTGGCGAGCTCACTTCTTTTCAGGAACTATTGCCCAGCATGAATGATATTTTTATTCAAAAGGTTGGAAAAACTACAAAATCTGCCGGCGATGAATAAAATCATACTGATCTTAAAACGCGAATACCTCACACGGGTAAAGAAAAAGAGCTTCATCATCATGACCTTTCTTGGTCCGCTTTTGATGGCAGCCCTGATGATCGTGCCCGTTGTGCTGGCCACCATGCAAAATATCGGAGAAAAAAAAATCGCCGTACTTGATGAAACAAATTGGTTTATCGGCAAGTTTGAGCAGGACGAAAATATGCAGTTTCATTATGTTTTTGACGCTGTTGACAGCCTGAAAAAACAGGTTTTGCAAGGACAATACGATTTGTTGGTTTACATCCCCCGTCCTGAGTTAAATATACCTGTGAATGCCGAAATATACAGCGACAGGCAAATTCCGCTCAATGTTTCGTCCTACATCAAAAACACGATGCGCAAAGAGGTTGAAACCAAAAAATTGCTTGCCAGCGGCATCGATCCGGATGTAATAAAATCGGCCAAGGCTACCATCAACCTGGTGACGATCAGATTGGATGAAGACGGAGGTGAAACCAAATCCTTCACCGAGATCAATGTGGCGTTGGGGCTTTTTGGTTCAATTCTGATTTACTTTTTCATTTTCATTTTTGGTTCTCAGGTTATGCGGGGCATCATCGAAGAAAAAACCAGCCGCATTGTTGAGGTGATAATAAGCTCTGTAAAGCCTTTTGAGCTTATGATGGGGAAGATTACCGGAATTGCACTGGTCGGGCTCACCCAGTTTTTGCTTTGGGTGGTGCTTACCGGAAGTATATATGGTGTTTTTATGTTGATATATGGCGTTGCCGAAGGGCCACAGGTTTTAACAACCGAAAGTGCAATGACAAGCTCGGCAGAATCCATGCTTCCGGATATGAATAATGAAGCACTAACTGAAATAATTGAGGTAGTGGATGCCATCAATTTTCCGGTAATCATCGGTAGTTTTATTTTTTATTTCCTGGGAGGCTATTTACTTTATGCGGCTTTGTTTGCTGCCATTGGTTCAGCAGTTGATAATGAAGCCGATACACAACAATTTATGCTGCCAGTCTCTATCCCATTGATTTTGGGTCTTGTTGTAAGCAATTTCATCGTAAATAATCCGGAAGGATCTTTGGCATTTTGGCTTTCTATCATTCCCTTTACCTCACCCGTTGTAATGATGGTA
Organism: Bacteroidales bacterium UBA6229; assembly: GCA_002440975.1. Classification (GTDB taxonomy): domain Bacteria; phylum Bacteroidota; class Bacteroidia; order Bacteroidales; family F082; genus UBA5536. The sequence goes on along the minus strand of DJWN01000043.1, from coordinate 32,632 downwards.
CGCATTCCGTTTGGTGTGGCTTATGGCGAACTGGCCTTGTCGATGGCACTGTTAATTGCAGGTTTTTTATTCACCACCTGGATTGCGGCAAAAATTTACCGCACAGGCATTCTGATGTATGGCAAAAAGCCGGGCTACAAAGAATTATGGAAATGGCTGAGGTACTGATGCGGAGTATTATCGGCCAAATTAAATAGCACTAAAGCCTCTTTTACAATAAGTTTTGCCATTTCGATCAGGGGATAAAATCCCTTCATCTTTTATGGGCTGAATTATTGGGAGTTGTCAAATATTATTCTAATTTTGCACCCTCGAAAAAAATTCAGTAGAATATAGAAGTTAATTTAATTCACAATTCAAATGCAGAACAAAGGAGCAATCAAGGTATTTGCCATCGCCTTTGCACTCGTATCGCTTTATCAGCTATCTTTCACATTTGTTACTCAAAGAATTGAAAGAAATGCCAGGGCATACGCCCATAGCGAAGCAGCTGCAAAGCAGGCCGATGCACTTGCGCAGGGAGATGATTTGTTGTACGGTCATTACCTCGATTCGATTACTAAAGCCCGTGAAACCTATTACCTCGATTCGATGGGCAACCAGGTGGTGTACAATATTTTACTCGACAAATACACCTATCAGGATGTAAAAGAACGCGAAATCAATCTGGGACTCGACCTCAAAGGCGGTATGAACGTAGTGCTGGAAGTTTCTGTTAGTGATATTATTCAGGCACTCTCGGGCAACAGCACCGATGAGGTTTTTGTTCAGGCCATGCAACTTGCCAGAGAAAAACAAAAAAATAGCCAGGAAGATTTTGTCACACTTTTCGGGCAGGCTTTTCAACAAATTGATCCAAACGCCAGCTTGTCTTCCATCTTTCTGTTCGAGTTTAGAGACAAAGGTATAACCGTAAACTCAACGAATGCAGAAGTTCTGGCGGTGATCAGAAAAGAAGCAGAAGGTGCTATTGATCGTTCTTTCCAAATCCTGAGAACCCGTATCGACCGTTTTGGAGTGACGCAACCCAATATCCAGAAACTGGCTACCTCCGGACGTATCCTGGTTGAGCTTCCGGGCATTAAAGATCCCAAGCGTGTACGAAAACTGCTTCAGGGAACTGCACAGCTGGAGTTTTGGGAAACCTATAACTTCTCCGAAGTATATGGTTTTTTTGATGAAGCCAACCAAAGACTTAAAGAACTGGAAGGGGCTACAGCAGCAAAGAAAACTACTTCAGATGAAGACTCTCTTACCGAAGAAACCAAAACTGAAGCCCCTGCTGAAGAAGGTGTTAAAGAAACATTATCTGAGCAAATCGCTGATGCCGATACCAGCTCCTTGATGGATCAACTCTCATCAGACGCAACAGCACAGGACGATCTTTCCTTTGAAGAATATGCAGCCCAGAACCCGCTTTATGCCTATTTGATGCCTTCGTATGTACAGGACGAAAGTGGCAGGTTCTTCCCGGGAAACACAGCACGCGTTGGTAGTGCCGCCGTAAAAGACACAGCTCGTATCAATTATATGATTAGCAAGGTAAAATCTATTTTCCCGAGAAATATGATCCTTGCCTGGACTGTAAAACCCCGCGCAGCCGGACAGGCCGACCTGCTCGAACTGGTTGCATTAAAATCCTCACGCGATAACAAAGCTGCCCTGGGTGGTGATGTTATTGTGGATGCCCGTCAGGACTATGACCAAAATGGTCGCGTAGAAGTTACGATTCAAATGAACAGCGAAGGTGCCAAATCATGGAAACGCCTGACAGGTGAAAATATCGGCAAACAGGTTGCCATCGTTCTTGATGGCTATGTTTATTCTTACCCCGTTGTGAATGATGAGATTCCTAATGGCCGCTCTTCTATCTCCGGTGGAGATATGACAGTGACCGAAGCGCAAGACCTGGCGAACATTCTGAAAGCTGGTAAACTGCCTGCTCCATCACGTATCATGGAAGAAGCCGTTGTTGGCCCTTCTTTGGGTCGCGAGGCCGTTAATGCCGGACTTTGGTCCTTTGTGCTTGCTTTTGGCCTGGTACTGATTTATATGGCATTCTTTTATAACAAATCTGGTTTGGTTGCCGACCTTGCTTTGTTTACCAACATTTTCTTCCTGTTTGGTGTGCTAGCTTCCTTGGGTGCTGTACTTACATTGCCCGGTATTGCCGGTATCGTACTTACCCTGGGTATGGCAGTGGATGCCAACGTAATTATCTACGAACGTATCAAAGAAGAAATAAGAGCCGGAAAAGGAATCCGACTGGCCATTGACGATGGATATAAAAACGCCTACTCGGCCATCATTGACGGTAACGTAACTACTTTGCTCACTGGTATCGTACTCTATACTTTTGGAACAGGCCCTGTTCAGGGTTTTGCTACCACACTGATCATTGGTTTGCTCACCTCACTCTTTACGGCCATCTTCATCTCAAGAATGATTTTCATCTATCTGCTTGATAAGAATAAGACCGTTGTTTTTGATACTAAGCTTACCCGTAATTTCCTGGCTAACACCAACTTCAACTTCCTGAATATGCGCAAAACGGCATATACCATTTCTATTATTTTGGTGATTGTAAGTTTGGCTTCACTCACCTTTAGGGGATTGAATTATGGCGTTGATTTCACTGGTGGACGCACCTATCTGGTTCGTTTTGATCAGGATGTTACCGTGAATGAGATTCGTGATGCGCTGGCTATTGAGTTTACTGAAGCTGTTCCGGAAGTGAAAACTTTCGGGCCAAACCGTCAGGTAAAAATCACTACCAAATACATGATCGAAGACGATGGCCGCGAAGTGGACAGCATCATCCAAACGATGCTTTTCAAAAGCCTGGAGCAGTTCTATCAAACCGATATCAACTACAACGATTTCACTTCTGATCAGGAAGCTGACGACAAATTGATCGGAATTCTCAGTTCACAAAAGGTGGGTCCAACCATTGCAGATGATATCCGCAACAAAGCTGTTACTGCTATCATCATTTCGTTGGTTATCATCTTTGGTTATATCGCCATTCGATTCCGGAAATGGCAATATGGTCTCGCAGGTATTATTGCCTTGTTCCATGACACGATTATTGTGCTGGGTATTTTCTCGCTCTTCTATAATATACTGCCGTTTAGTATGGAGATAGATCAGGCATTTATTGCAGCTATCCTTACCATCATAGGTTACTCAATCAACGACACGGTTATTATCTTCGACCGCATCCGCGAAAATGTTTCATTGCACCCGAAGAAGCTCCTGCGCATCAACATCAACGATGGATTGAACAGCACCTTGATGCGTACCTTCAACACTTCTGGAACCACAGCACTTGTGCTTATCATCATAGCAATTTTTGGTGGTGAAGTTATCCGTGGATTTGTATTTGCTTTGTTGGTTGGTATTCTTATTGGTACTTATTCCTCTGTGTTCAATGCAAGCCCCATCGTATTTGACCTGCTAAAAGGACCAAAACAGGAAAAAGAAGCTGCTGAAAAAGAAGCTGCCAATCCGAGAAATAAAAAGAAATAAAACCATTTCTAGCCAAAAAAAAACCGTGTAATAAATTGATATTACACGGTTTTTTTGTTTTCTGCTTTCATTCAAGCCTACTTTATTCATTATTCTCCGGTATTGTTATATTTTCTATTTTTGTTCACTGAAAAAGCTTGAGATGATATTGTTATTCTTCGATTTTGGTACAGGTGAAATACTGATTATTATGTTGGTCTTATTTGTTGTGCTCGGGCCTAAAAAGCTTCCTGAAGTGGCACGTGCGGTAGGCAAAACCATCAACGAAATGAAACGCGCTTCGGCCGGTTTCAAAAATGAAATAAATAAAGAGATCGACCGTATTGAGCGCGACACAACCATAAAAGATGTAAATCTTAATACCAATCAGTCAGCTCATCCAGCTGAGAAAACTTTTGCACTGGACGATTCTATTGCTCAGGGAAGCATTCCAAAACCTGATGAAACAGAAAATAATAATCAATCAATAAAACCCACAAATTAGCGTTCTATAGTTCAAATAAGGATAATCAAGCATGAAAATCAGTCTGCAACTTTTCATATTTTTCTTTTTAAGTCTGACGGCTTTTCAGGGACTTGCACAACGCAATCCTGCCAAAAGTGCCGATGAAGCTTTCGAAAAAAAACAATTCACTATAGCTGCCGAGCGCTACAAAAAAGCCTACAACCGCGTAAAACGTAATCCGGAAGAACGTATGCGGGTGAGTTATCAAATGGCCGAATGCTACAGGCTCACAGGGCTCTTCAAACGTGCTGAGGCCACTTACAAACGCGTCATCCGTTCTGACTTCCCTAAAACAAATCCCGAAGCCTACCTTCATTTTGCAGAGGTATTGAAAATCAACGAAAAGTTTGATGACGCCATCATCAATTACGAATTATATGCCGAGGCCATGCCGGATGATCCCCGTGGAAGACTTGGTGCCGAAACAGCAGCGATGGTAAAAGAATGGATGGAAAATCCATCAAAATATGAGCTCACCTTCTTGAAAAAAATCAATTCACGCGAATCGGATTTTAATGCCATCTATTCGGCAACAAATTTTAACGAGATCATCTTTACCTCTTCGCGTGAAAATGCCACCGGAAAAGAAAAAGACGGCTACACCGGACAGGATTTTAGTGATTTATTTACCTCACGCATCGATCGCAAAGAAGAATGGAGTGCCCCCGTCCTTCTCGATGAAAATGATGTTATCAACACCGAAGCTAACGAAGGAGCTGCCTTTATGAATGCCAGCTTCAACAGCTTGTATTTTACAAGGTGCAAAAACGACCCCAAACAACAGTCGGGCTGTCAGATCATGGTTAGCAACAGAAGCGGACGCAACTGGAGCGAACCCGTTCCGGTCGATATCATTGGCGTGGACACCCTCGATATCGTTGGGCAACCCACCCTGAGCGAAAACGAACTGATCATGTATTTTGCTGCCGAACGCAGAGGCGGCTTTGGCGGAAAAGACATCTGGGTTTCGTTGCGCGATTCCAAAACCCAGCCTTTTTCACGACCTTTAAATATAGGGCCAGTAGTGAACACCAAAGGCGATGAGGTTTTCCCCTTCCTCCGAAACGATACCACACTCTATTTCTCTTCGAACGGACATGGCGGCATGGGTGGCCTGGATGTTTTTATGACGACGGTTGATACAGCAGGAAATTGGGGGAAACCCGTAAACCTAAAATACCCGATCAATTCTACGGCGGATGACTTTGCGATCACCTTCCATCCCGAAAAGGAAGAAGGGTTTATCTCGAGCAACAGAGACAACATCCGTGGAATTGACAATATTTATCATTTCATCGAACCTCCGATTCTTTTTACACTTTCAGGCACTGTGAAGGATGTGCAAACCCTGCAGTTTGTCGTAGGAGCAACAGTTCAACTGATTGGCTCTGACGGCATGAGTGTGAGCACACGCACCAGCGACAAAGGATATTTTCTATTTTCTGACAGCCAGATTGCAAAAAACACCACTTACGAAATCGTAGTGGATAAAGACAATTACTTCACTGCCACAGCGGTAGAAACTACTGTTGGTGTTGAATTTAGCAAGGATTTCACAAAAGATTTTGATCTGGAGCCCATTCCGGAAGAACCCATTGTGCTGCCTGATATCCTCTACGATCTGGCACGCTGGGAGCTCAAACCACAATACGAAGATTCGTTGCAGGGTCTGATCGAAACCTTACAGAAAAACCCAACCATCACTATCGAACTGGCTTCTCATACCGATGCCCGTGATACCGATGAAAGAAACGACATCCTTTCGCAACGAAGAGCCCAATCGGTAGTGGATTATCTCATCATCAGAGGCATTGATGGTGCACGGCTGGTGGCCAAAGGATATGGCGAAAGTGCACCCCGAAAACTCACTAAATCAGTAACTGTAAACGGTTTTACATTCGATGAGGGAACCATCCTCACTGAAGAATATATCAACGAACTTGAAAGTAATGAGAAAAAAGAAGCCGCCCATCAGCTCAACAGAAGAACAGAATTCAAAGTGCTGAGCAAGGATTATGTTCCAAAATCAGCCAATCAGGAAGTTTCTGAAACGGTTGCAATCAAGCTGAATCCAGAGGATAATCAGGTAGGTTTTGTTGAAAATGAGACCGGATTTTTCGTAGTGCAATTTGTCCTGGATGGCTATAACGAAAAGTTTGTTTACGACCGCACTTCCGATGTCACTATATCACTTCAAAAGGCACTCGAATTGCTAAATGCAGGCCGCATCACCAAAGACAATTTCAAAGGCGATATCGAACGCGTGCTTACAGCCGGTAATATTGCTGATCGGGCTGTGATCGTATTCGATGAAATCAGAATTGCAAATCGTAGCCTTCAAAATGTGGAGATGACGGTTTTCCATAACAGCCGCTATAGCTTTGTTTTCGGCCAGCAATTGCTAAATCAAATGGGTGAATTTGAATTCAATACACAAAAGAAATCCCTGATCTTTAAGTAATTATGAGTGATCTGCGCTATCAACAGAGGGGAGTTTCGGCAGGAAAAGAAGATGTGCATCGCGCTATAAAAAACCTGGATAAAGGCCTCTTTCCAAATGCTTTCTGCAAGATCATACCGGATATTCTTGGTAAGGACCCGGAATACTGCAACATCATGCATGCCGATGGTGCCGGAACAAAATCAGCACTGGCTTACCTTTACTGGAAAGAAACCGGCGATTTGAGCGTGTGGGAAGACATTGCACAGGATGCCATCGTGATGAATACCGATGACTTACTTTGCGTAGGTGCCACCAACGGTATCTTGCTTTCGTCAACCATTGGCCGCAATAAAAATAAAATTCCAGGCGAGGTGATTGCGGCTCTCATCAACGGAACAGAGAAATTTCTGGAAAAGATGCGCAGTTGGGGAATTGGCATTCACCTCACCGGGGGCGAAACAGCCGATGTAGGCGATCTGGTACGTACGGTGATCGTTGACAGCACCGTTACTGCCCGGATGAAACGCAGCGAAGTGATAGAAAATAACATCCAGGCAAGTGATGTGATTGTTGGTCTGGCTTCTTTTGGACAGGCCACTTACGAAGATCGCTACAACGGCGGCATGGGAAGCAACGGACTAACTTCTGCCAGGCATGATGTTTTTGAGAAATACCTGGCAACAAAATATCCTGAGAGCTATGACCCCGAAATACCTTCCGAATTGATTTATGCCGGAAAATACAAGCTCACAGATGCCACTGCTATTTCGGGTGTTGATGCCGGCCAAATGGTGCTTGCTCCCACCCGATCTTATGCCCCTGTTATGAAAGCTGTGTTGGAAAATATGCGCAGTCAGATTCATGGCATCATACATTGCAGTGGAGGTGCACAAACCAAAGTGCTGCATTTTGTGGATAAGTTGCACCTCATCAAAGACCAGCTTTTTGAAACTCCTCCCCTGTTCAGAATGATACAGCAAAGCTCCGGAACACCCTGGCAGGAAATGTACAAGGTGTTTAATATGGGTCATCGCATGGAGATTTATACCGACAAAAAAACTGCCCTTGAAATAATTGAAATTTCAAAACAATTCAAGGTAGAGGCGCAAATCGTTGGTCGTGTGGAGGCTTCGAATGCGAAAAAACTGACCATCCTTAGCGAGCATGGCGAATTCACTTATCAGTAGTGTGATTTTGCGATTCTTAAAACACGCGGGATTTTGTATCTTTGCCAACCAAAAATTTAGGCTGTGGACATCATAGATAAACTGGAAACCATCAACCGCCGCTGGGAGGAAATGAGCGAACAACTCAATGATCCTGAGGTGATGTCGGATATGAAACGCTATGTGAAGCTCAACAAAGACTACAAAGACCTGGAACCTGTTGTTCACACTTTTACACAATACAAAAATGTAGTCGCAAATATTGAAAACGCCCGCGAAATCATCAAAAAAGAGAAGGATGAAGATTTCAGGGAAATGGCGCGTGAGGAACTGGACAGTTTCATCGAAGAAAAGAAAAAGCTGGAGGAAGAAATTCGTATAATGCTCATTCCCAAAGACCCACAGGACAGTAAAAATGCTGTGGTAGAGATCAGAGCCGGTACGGGAGGCGACGAAGCCAGTATTTTTGCCGGAGACCTCTACCGGATGTACATGAAATACTGCGAAACCAAAGGATGGAAAACTGAAGTGGTTGATATGAACGAAGGCACCGTAGGTGGTTTCAAAGAGGTGGTTTTCAATGTTATCGGTGATAATGCTTATGGTATCATGAAATTTGAATCGGGTGTGCATCGTGTTCAGCGTGTGCCCAAAACAGAAACACAGGGACGTGTTCACACCTCTGCAGCTTCGGTTGTTGTACTTCCGGAAGCCGAAGAATTTGATATTGAGCTGCACGACAAAGACATCCGCAAAGACACCTATTGTTCATCTGGTCCTGGCGGCCAGTCTGTTAACACAACTTATTCGGCTATCCGGCTTACCCACATTCCCAGTGGCATAGTGGTGACTTGTCAGGATGAGAAATCTCAAATCAAAAACCTGGCAAAGGCCATGAAAGTATTGCGCACCAGGCTTTTCGAAGTGGAATACAGCAAATACCTCGAAGAGATTTCGTCCAAGCGAAAAACCATGGTTTCAACCGGTGACCGCTCGGCAAAAATCCGCACCTACAACTGGCCGCAAGGACGCGTGACAGATCATCGTATCAACCTGACACTCTACAATTTAAATGCTATCATTGATGGCGATCTCGACGAACTAATTGAGAAATTACAGATTGCTGAAAATGCCGAACGTTTGAAAACTGAACTTGATAATTAAGTCATGACCAAAGCTGATATCATCGCTCAAATCAAACGTAAACGCACCTTCCTTTGTGTTGGGCTGGATACGGATTTCGAAAAAATTCCGGCTCACCTTCAAAAAGAAAACGATGCTGTTTTTCAGTTCAACAAACACATCATTGATGCCACAGCAAATTATTGCGTAGCCTACAAACCCAATACCGCTTTTTATGAAAGTGAAGGGCTGGAAGGCTGGGAAAATCTGGAAAAGACAATCCATTACATCAAAACAAATTATCCCCATCATCTGGTGATTGCCGATGCCAAAAGAGGTGATATCGGAAATACCTCAAAACGCTATGCGAAAGCCTTTTTCGAAAAACTAAATGCCGATGCCATTACCGTTGCGCCCTATATGGGATTTGATTCGGTAGAGCCATTTCTGGACTTCAACAACAAATGGGTGATACTGCTGGGTTTGACCTCCAATAGCGGATCTGAAGATTTTCAGCAGCTAAGTTTAAAAGCAGGTCATTCGCTTTTTGAAACCGTTGTGCAAAAGGCTACTACCTGGGCTTCAAGTGATCAGCTGATGTTTGTTACAGGTGCTACCAAACCTAACATGATTCGTCAAATCAGGGCTATCGCACCCGATTATTTCTTTCTTGTTCCGGGTGTGGGTGCACAGGGAGGTGATCTTGAAGCCGTTGCCGAAGCGGGCTTGAACAAGGAAATTGGCTTACTTGTAAATGCGTCCCGCAGCATCCTTTATGCTTCATCAGGAGAAGATTTTGCCACAGCCGCTGCCAATGTAGCTTCAAGTCTGCAAAAACAAATGGAAATGCTTTTGGCAAAACAACAACTCATTTAAAAAACAAACGCCTTACTACAAAATAGAAAGGCGTTTAATTCTAAAGTTTAAAACAACTTATATCCCTTCCAGAACTGTTGTCCAGCCGTGTTTATCTTCCAGTTCACCTTCCTGTATTCCTCTTAGGGTTACGTAAAGCTTTGTTGAATAAGGTCCGGCAATATCACCATAATGATATTCCTTTTTGGTTTCTCTGTCAACAATCTTCTTAATCGGCGAAATAATAGCAGCAGTTCCACAAGCACCGGTTTCTTCAAAGGTTTCAAGTTCTTCGATTGGCACTGGTCGCCGTTCAACCTTCAGTCCAATATCTTCCGCAATCATTTCGAGGCTCTTGTTTGTGATTGAAGGCAAAATAGTGCACGATTTTGGGGTGATATACTTACCATCCTTGATTCCAAAGAAGTTGGCAGGACCTGCTTCGTCGATAAATTTCTTTTCGCGGGCATCCAGGAACAACACTGAGCTGTAGCCATCTTTGTGTGCGCGATCTGCAGGACGCAAACTGGCAGCATAATTACCACCCACTTTAATATGTCCTGTTCCCTGAGGTGCCGCCCGATCGTAATCATGCACCAGCTCAACAGCAACCGGATTGAAGCCTTCTTTGAAGTAAGGACCAACTGGCGTAACAAAGACTACAAACATGTATTCGGTAGCTGGTTTTACGCCAACCTGTGCGCCTGACCCAAACAGTAATGGCCTGATATAGAGCGATGCACCTGTTCCATAAGGAGGAATAAAACGGGCATTCAGCCGCACTGCTTTGTCGATAGCAGCAAAAAACAATTCCTCAGGCACTTTCTCCATCATAATGCCGGAAGCCGACATCCGCATCCTTTTGGCATTGTCCTGCCAACGAAACAAACGTACTTTGCCATCTTTTCCACGATAAGCTTTCATCCCTTCAAAGGCTTCCTGCCCATAATGCAAGGCTGTGGCAGCCATATGAATACTGATGTATTCGGAAGAACTCACTTCCAGCTCGCCCCACTTACCGTTACGAAAATAACAGCGGACGTTGTAATCTGTTGGATAGTAACCAAATGGAAGATTTTTCCAATCAATATTTTCCATAACTCTTAGCGTTAATAAATATTTTTAACGCGACTAAGGTACGAATATTTTTAGTGCTCACTTGTTAAATTGTTAAGGAAAAAACAATAGAATTGTGTAGCGATACTGTGTTAGAAACAGATACAGTTGAAAAATCAAAAAAAACAGCAATTAAAACTCTCCTCCATAAAGAATGTCCATATACCTCAGGAAAAGATAATCCGGAACCAATTCAATCTGGCTGTTGAAATAAATAATAACCGTGCAATCCTTTTCATTACTGTGATACATGGAAGAGGTGAAACCCGGTAATCCGCCATTGTGACCATAAAACGAACCACGCTTCAGTATGCATAAGCCATAAGCCGTATTGGGTCTAATCTCAATTACCTCAGATAACCTTTTCTGCTGCATTTCTTCCGACAAAAAACTGCCTCCCACAAGGTTTTCGACATAATGCTGCAATTCCCGTGGGGTTGAATATGCCGAACCAGCAGCCCATGCCCATGATACATCATAATGCTCTGTTACATCTTCATTTTCAACATATTCGCCATCAAAATAGCCTCTGCCATGTGTGCCGGGCAATTCCAGGCCAGACGTTAAGAAGCCGGTATTATTTAATTGCAATGGCTTGATAACTCTATTCTCAATCTCATACTCCAAAGAATTTCCAGTAAGTTTTTCAATGATCATACCAAGCAAAAAAGTGTTGGTATTGGAATAGTGCCAGTCAGTTCCAGGGCTAAAATAATAATCCCGCGAAAATCCAATCTCAACCGTTTCTTCCGGCGACCAGACTTTCGTAGGATTTGTGAGCAGCTCCATTGCCCAGGCTTCATCTTCGCTGTAATTGAAAATGCCACTGGTCATATTGCACAACATGGCTATGGTAACGCTATCCGCTTTAGGATATTGGGGAAAATATTCTGACAATTTATCTTCCAGATCAAGTTTTCCTGCTTCAACAAGTTGTAGCAATACAGTTCCTGTCATGGTTTTGGTATTACTGCCAATTCTGAAAGTATAACTGGGATCCATTGGTTTTTTGTTTGGAATATCACTTAATCCGGCTGTATAAACCCAGTCGATTCCAAGTTTATGATCTACAACAAGAGCCACAACACCAGGAACATGTGTGTGTTCAATGATAGAATCCGTTACAGCTTGCATCTGATCAAGTAGCGTTTGATTTTGATTCGTTGTATTATCCTTTTTGCATGAAGAAAATACAATTAATACAAGCAGGATAACATAGCTTAGTTTTTTTTTGAATATATTCATAATCTGTTAATTAAGGTTTTACAAATAAATCTGATCACAACCGTAATATGCTTTCTTACTATTTCAAAAAGTACTATTCCTTTATAAAAGAGTTTTGCTCAAAAATGTTTTGGAATAAGTCGGTATAAATTAGAGAAAGCAGTCAGGTAGAAATCTTGTTGTGTTTATTTGAGGTGGAACAATTCCTGTTCACAAAAATAACAATCATTTTTAAACAATCGCTATCGGGTTCCATTTAAAAATAAAATATCAGCAAAAATTTACAACGATTTAATAGCTTTTGACGCAGGCAAATTGAGCTTTGAATTCTTAAAATGTCCAACCAAACTCCAAAGCCAGCCAACCAAACAAAACAGCAAAAGCCAGAGCAAGCAAAAGATTCAACATTTTTATCTGTGCTATTTTCAGGATATTCAAACCCAGACCGATCAGCAGAATTCCGCCAACAGCCGAAACCTCAGCAATCAGACTCTCCGGAAAAAAGGTTCCAAACCAAAAAGCCAGCAAAGTAAGCCCAGCCTGGTAAACAAACAGCGGCACTGCCGAAAACATCACCCCGACACCCAGCCCGGAAGCCAGTGCAACAGATGAAATACCGTCCATCACTGATTTGATGTAATACAAATCCGGCTTGCCCCCCATGCCTTCTTCAATGGCTCCCAAAACCGTCATTGATCCCATACAATACAGCAAAAAAGCAGTAAGCAATCCTTCGTTAAAACGTGCACTGCCAATCCGCAGCCTTTTAGCCAGCCGGCTTGCCAGTCCGTCAAAAAAAACCTCCAGCTTCAACAATTCACCAAAAAGTGCTCCGACTATCAGACTCAATACAATAAGCATCCACATTTGTCCGCCCAAAGCCATTTTAATACCTAAAGCCAAAGTGAATAAACCGATGGCCTGAAAAAGTATATCTACAAAACGCTGCGGCAATCGGGCGTGAAATAGCAATCCAAGTGCACTACCTGCCAACACAGCAAGCACATTGACAAGTGTTCCGGTGATAATCATAATTTTTAAAATGGTGTTATTCCCAGTGCTTTTTCCAAAAAGTGTTCCCGAATGCCATACTCCTTTTTCAGGGCACTGATGCGATTGGCAAGTGCAGTTTTGTCTGGTTCACTTTTCGCTTTCACACCGGTGAGCAAGAGGTTTTTCGGGCTGTGTTCAAGTTCCACAAACTCCATAATCTGGCTCTTATAACCATGATACTCCATGATGAGTGCGCGTAAGGTGTCGGTAAGGATTTCGGCCTGCCTTTCCATTAAAATACCGAATTGCAAGGCAGGATGTTGTTCGGGAGCTGCGCTCATCTCCTTACGGATCTGTTTGTGGCAGCAAGGTGCACAAACAATCAGTTTTGCTTCAGCTTTAATTCCGGCTGCAATGGCATCATCGGTGGCGGTGTCGCAGGCGTGCAGCGCAATCAACACATCCAATTGGCTGATGGGATAATCCGATATGCTGCCGGCATCAAATTTAAGGCCTTCAAGATTGGAGTTGCTTGCAATATGATTGGTTTTGCTCACCAAATCCGTGCGCATTTCAACTCCTGTAATAGTAACATTTTGATTTCCCTGATTGGTGAGGTATTCGTGCAATGCAAAAGTAAGATAGCCTTTTCCGGCTCCCATATCCAAAATCTTTAGTGGATTTTCCTTTTGAAGATGCTTCAGCAGCGGTGCCAAAATCTCCACATAGCGGTTGATCTGTTTAAATTTATGCTGCATAGAAGGCAATACCCTGCCTTCGCGATCTGTGAGACCAAGCTCAAACCACCATGGTGAAGCCGGATCGAGCAAACGCTTTTTTTGCCTGTCGTGCTTCATATCAGGCGATTCGCGCTTTGGCACCTCGCGGGTTTTGAGTTTCATCTTTCCGCTGGTGAAAATTGTGAGGCTGATATCCTGCTGCAAACCAAACAAATCAGCCTGCAGGAAATGCAACTCCAGCAAAGCCTTTATCGTTTCAACGGCTTGATCTGCTGACAGGTTCTTCACCTCATGCCGGCTTTGATATTTGTGTTCAAACGAAAAGAAATCTCCTGATTTTAGTCTCACCGGTTTCACATAAACATTGCGTAAATCATCCGACCTACGGCGGAGCTTGCTCAGGGTGAGCTTAACCAACTGACCTTGCCTCATCGCAGAGTCAAAAATTTCAAGAAACTGTTTGAGTTTATCTTCCATTTAATCAAGTATTGTGGCAAAGGTACAACCTAAATTAACAACTGAAATATGATTAAAAGTCAATTTGTCAGCCTTTGTTTTGATGGCACAGCCTTTGATAAACTACTCCCAAACTAAAAACAAGAGAACAATGCAAAAAGGTACGATTGATGTAAAAACCGAAAACATTTTTCCGATCATTAAGAAATTCCTGTATTCTGATCACGAAATATTTTTGCGTGAACTGGTGAGTAATGCCGTGGATGCCACACAAAAGCTTAAAACGCTGGCTTCGACAGGGGAATTTCAGGGAGAGATGGGCAACCTGACCATTCAGGTGGAGCTCGATAAGAAAGCTAAAACGCTTACCATCCGCGATCGTGGTATTGGCATGAACCAGGAAGAGGTGGAAAAATATATCAACCAAATCGCCTTTTCGAGTGCCGAAGAATTTGTGAATAAGTTCAAAACCAAAACGGAAGCCGAAGCCAACGCCATTATCGGGCATTTTGGTCTGGGATTTTACTCCAGCTTTATGGTTTCCGAAAAAGTGGAGCTTTTCTCGAAAACTTACAAAACAGAAGGCGATACCGATGCCGTGAAATGGGAATGCGATGGCAGCCCCTCCTACACCATTGAAAAGAGCAGCAAAAACGAACGCGGAACAGCTGTGGTGCTGCACATCGACAAAGAAAACGAAGATTTCCTGGAGGAATATAAAATCAAGGAATTGCTGGACAAATACTGCAAATTCCTTCCGGTTCCCATTCAGTTTGGTACTGAAAAAACAGAGGAACCCATCGAAGGTGAAAAAGACAAAGACGGCAATCCAAAGACCAAAACAGTTGAGAAGCCCCGCATCATCAACAACACCGCTCCTCTATGGAAAAAAGCTCCGGCCGACATCAAGGATGAGGAATACAAAGCATTCTATCGTGAGCTTTATCCGCTCAATTTTGATGAGCCACTTTTTCATATCCACCTCAATGTGGATTACCCCTTCAACCTGACCGGAATTTTGTACTTCCCGAAGGTAAAAAGCAATTATGAATTGCAACGAAATAAGATACAACTCTATAGCAACCAGGTATTTGTAACAGACTCAGTGGAAGGCATTGTGCCTGATTTTCTCACCCTGCTACATGGCGTAATCGACTCGCCCGACATCCCGCTCAATGTGAGCCGGTCGTTCCTGCAAAGCGATCAAAATGTGAAGAAAATCTCTGGTTATATCACCAAAAAGGTTGCCGATAAACTTGAAGAGCTCTTCAAAAAAGACAGGGAAGCTTTTGAGAAAAAATGGGACGATATCAAGATTTTCATCCAGTATGGAATGATTTCCGATCCTAAATTTTACGAAAGAGCCGAAAAATTTGTTTTGTTCAAAAATACCGATGGCAAATATTTCACTCCCGAAAAGTATAAAACGCATATTGAAACCCATCAAAAAGACAAAGATAAAAAGCTGATCTATCTGTATGCCAACAATATGGACGAGCAATTCAGCTATATCGAAGCTGCCAAAGAAAGAGGCTACGATGTGTTGTTGATGGACGGCATTTTAGACAGCCATTTCATCAACACCATGGAGCAAAAGCTTGCCGACAGCAGCTTTACCCGCGTGGATTCCAATACCATCGACAAGCTGATTGTGAAGGAAGAAGATGCGCTTCCTTCAAAACTCGACGACAAGCAGAAAGAAAGTCTTAAAACTGTTTTTGAGCAGCTGATCGACAAAAAAATGTTTGATATAAACTTTGAAAGCCGCAGCGAAACCGATTCACCGGTGGTTATCACCCAAAACGAATTTATGCGCCGCATGAAGGAGATGAATGCTGTTGGTGGCGGTGGCATGATGGGATTAGGCGATCTGCCCGATTCCTATTCACTGGTGGTAAATACAAACCATCCGCTCATCGCTTCACTGCCCGAAAAGGAAGAAGCCGAACAGCAAAAAACCATCAGTCAGCTTTACGATCTGGCACGCCTTTCGAAAAACCTGTTGAAAGGAAAAGCACTCAACGACTTCGTGAAAAGGAGTTTGGACATAATACAATAATAATATTTTAAGGATTGGCCGGGACAGAACCAAAATTCGAGTCCCGGCTATTCTTCAACTTTCCACTCATAAATATTACTAGCCAATACAGATCAATTTTCCGGTAAACTCATCCAGATACTAATGAACTGATCACCTTCGAACAGATAAATATTACCACGATAATTATCCTGTTTGGTTTTGATAGGAAGACTCATCAGTTCATTTTCAAAATATCGGGAGTATTTATAACTCAAACGGGTTTTATAATATTCTGTATCAATGGCAAATAAGGGAGCATCAACATTTTGATTCAGCGTAGATGCAAGGTTTGCATAACCATTCATCACTAAAAACAACCTATAATCGTGCTGGTTTGCATAGTGTAAATAATCAGCTAATGGTTTACAGCCAATTGCTGAACAGCCATTTGAGAAAAAGTAAACCAATGACTTTTCATGCTGCTTCAATTCTTCACGAAGATCTTTGGCATTAATCTCAAAAATGTATCCTGGTTTTATAGCTGAAAATCCCTCAAACGGAAGAATTTTTGCTTTCTCACTTTCATTTAGTTTGCCAAAATCGTTGGTAAGCCCCTGTACCACACATGAACTTAACCCAATGAGTAATAAAACAACAATTCCAATTGTTCTTTCCATATCTTTTTATCCAAAGATATAAACTTATAACATGTAGGGACTTAAACCTGTCTTTCTCCATTATCATAATGCGTGGTTCCAATGTGCCTCTCCACCCATTCATAGGTTTTTCGGCCAAGAATTATCGTATCGATTGTTGAGGTAAACTCCCCATAACCATAATCTTCTCCCTGCTTTTCGACAAGCTTTAAAAAGCTAAGATCATCACCTGATTTTGCAATGTAACCATCCAGACTTGCAACAATATATAGGATTAACTTTCTATTCATATGCTTTATATTTGATTTCACTGTTGTCCGGTAAAATTATAATGTCGTCTCGTAAGTACGGGACGACATTAATACAACGATTGAGTATTTTTATTTGAATTTTACCGAACAACAATGATTTGATTTATAAACAGCATTAAATCCATATTATTATCAGTACTGACAAATTTCAAATAGTTGTATTAACACGTTATCAATCAGTTACCTTCTGATGATAAAGGTGTAGGTGATCGTTCCTTTTTGAAGGTCTGCTGCAGTGGGATCCTCGCTAAAAGTTGATTTTAAGGCTGCCCTTACCGCAATTGACCTCAAATTCGGATCGATAATGGTGGTGCCTTTTGCACTCACAAGAGCACGTTTGACAATACCCTGCTTGTCAACCCAGATGTCAACCACCACATCGCCCTGTTCTTTAAACTGTTCGGTAGGTTTCTCGAGGTATTTAGCACCTCTTCCACCTAAACTGTAGGCGGGACCATCGCCCTTACCGCCCTGGCCATCATAGCGCTTCACATCACGCAAGCCATCCGGCCTTCCCTGATCGCCAGGCTGACCTGTTATACCTTCTGATTGTGGCGATTGTCCTGCTGCACCTTTAAAAAGAGCGCGTTCGTTCACCACAGGTTTAGGTTCTTCCTTTACCGGCTCGGGTTCTTCCTGAGGCTGGGTTTCGGGCTCCGGCTCAACGACTTCTTCCTCTTGTATAATTTCCTCCGGCTTCTCCTCCTGCACAATCTCTTCTATCTGTGGAACTTCTTCATTTTCGGCTGTCACGATTTCCTCTTCCACAAGCTCCTCCACTACATTCTGGGCTGGAGGAGGTGCAACGGGTGCGGCTTCCTGAACAAATTCGTCAGGCTGCACCAAGCCCATTCCCTGATCATAAAAACCCAGATCTACTTCTACTCCTTCCTCGCCAGGTAAGGGCAGTGGGGTGGTGAGTGCCATAAAAATCAAGGCGATCAAAAGCAGTGAGTGGAAAACGATTGTCCCAATCAATGCCCTTCTCCGATCCCTATCTTTTATTATTTTCATTGTTTTGCCGAAGTTGCAAGTATTACTTTATGTTTTTGCCCCGATTTTTGATTGATCTCGTTTACAGCATCAATCACATTAACCACATATTGCACAGCCACGGTTTTATCTGACCTCAAAACCACTGTTGCTTCCTGCTGCCCGCCAATACCAGCTACTAGCCTGCGTTCCAGATCATCAGCATTCACACGGCTTTCGCCAACAAAATACTGGTTATTATTGTCGATATACACTGTTACTGTTTGTTTGGCCATCGTCTTGCTTTTGCTTGAAGGCAATAACAGCTTAATGGCGTTGGGAGCTACCAGGGTAGAAGTAAGCATAAAAAAAATCAACAGCAAAAACACCAGGTCCGACATAGATGCCGTACTGAAATTTACATTGCGTTTATTTCTGGTTTGAATTGCCATAATTGTATTTTTTAGCGTGCTGGTTCGTGCAATACATCCATAAACTCCGTTGCGCGAGCCTCGAGCAGGTAAACCACCTTTTCGATACGCGACACCAGCACATTGTAAAATATATACGCCAAAATCCCAACGATCAAACCGCCGATGGTTGTGATCATCGCCTGATAGATGCCCGAAGATAACAGGGCGATATCAATATTATTGCCAGCCATCGACATATCATAAAAAGCCCTTACCATGCCAATCACTGTACCCAAAAAACCAAGCATAGGTGCAGCTCCGGCAATAGTTGCCAGTCCGGCTACACCCTTTTCGAGCTTGCTAACCTCCAGTTTACCAACATTTTCGATAGCTGCATTGATATCATTCAGAGGCTTGCCAATACGCGAGAGTCCTTTCTCAATCATGCGTGCAATAGGTGTTTGATTGTTCTTGCAAAGTGCGACAGCGGCATCCAGCTTTCCGGCATGAATAAACTCACGAATGTTATTCATAAAATGCTTGTCACTTCCGGATGCTCTGGTAATAACAAGGTATCGTTCGATAAAAATATACACTGCGATAATCGAAAAAACCCCCAGCACGGCCATAATCCATCCGCCTTTAATAGCCAGATCAAGAACGGAAAGCTTCAGTTCACCTTGTTGTGCTTCGAGGGCTGCTCCACCCAAATCGTTAGCAGCTGACTTTACCTGCAATAAAAAAGCTGTTAGCATAAGTTTAATTTTATTGTAAAAGTATTTTTTATTTCTCTCATGTCATCAATCGTCAGGCTTCAGTTTTCAACCTTGTATTGTTTACATAACTGATTTTTGCCGGCTTTAGTATATTTTGTTCCCCAAAGCCGGATACCAAATATTACCACTACTGCTGTCGGAATCAGCTCCCGTAACTGAGGCCAGCACATTAACCTCTCCTCTGATCTTCAATACACCCAACAATGCAAACACCAGTGCTTCCTTAAAGTCCACCAGCCTTTGATCGGGTACGATAATTTCAGCTTTGCTCAACTGCCGAAGTTGATCTACCAGATAAGTGTTGAATGTCCCTCCTCCGCTGAGCAACACCGTTTTTACTTGCAGGCTTTTAAGTTCAGCACTTATGCGGCTAACAAGATGCTGAACATAAGTATGAGCAAGGTCAGCGGGCCGATAAGCCTGTTTTGTTAAAAGAGGCAGTTGCTGGTTTTCAAAAAACTCTCTACCTAATGATTTGGGTGCTAGTTGATTAAAATAGGCTGATGCTTCCAATTCATCGTAAAGCTCTGTAATCAAATTACCAGAGGCAGCCATTTTCCCGTCAAAATCCATTTCCCGGCCATCAAGTGTAGCGATATAATTGAGTGCCTGATTGGCGATACAAATGTCGTAAGCCAGGCGGTTCCCCTTTCGCTCAACAGAAAGATTCGCTATTCCACCAATATTCAAACAACAATCGTAATCAGAAAACAGCAACTGATCACCAATAGGCACCAAGGGAGCACCTTGTCCGCCTTTTGCCACATCTTCGCTTCTGAAATCGTTGATCACCATGAAGCCACAGCGATCTGCAAGAGCTTGTCCGTTTCCTATTTGCAGGGTGAAAGCAGCTTCAGGCTGGTGAAAAAGCGTATGACCGTGTGAAGAGATGAAATCCGGTTTTAACTGATGTTTACTGACAAAATTCGCGACCGTATCACCCAAAAAATCCCCATAGTCTTTGTCGATCCGTGCTATCGTGGCTTCATCCGCATGATAAGCCTCCCTGAGCCTGTTCTTCCATTCATCTGTATAAGGAACAAACTGTGTGGTTTTAAACGCATACTGCCATGAATTGGAATCCCGAATAAACTCAACCGCTACCATATCAATGCCATCCAATGATGAGCCAGACATCAGACCGATAACTAAATAATTATTTTTCATCTTTATAAGAATGGTAAAAGCTTCTCGAGTCGAATGCCTCTTGAGCCTTTGATCAGTATCTCATAGCCAGTGGGAGCATCTTCCTTGAACAGGCTGATCAATTCCTCCACTTTATTTACATGGATCCAATCGTTGCCAGCGTAAACCTTTGCAAACTCGAGCCCTACCAACACTACATTTCTGAAATCCAGATCAATCACCAGCTTCAAAATGTTGGCGTGTTCGGCTTCACTGGCATCACCCAGCTCGAGCATATCGCCCAATATAAGCATGGCGCGTTGCCCGCATCGTTTCGAAAAATTGATCAGAGCGGCTTCCATGCTGGTGGGATTGGCATTGTAGGCATCCATCAAAAGCTGATTTCGTTCTGTTTCAATGATTTGCGAACGATGATTTGCAGGCAGGTAATTTTCAATCGCCTCCACAATTGCATGAGTATCCACCTCAAAGTAGTTGCCAACAGCCACTGCTGCCATGATATTCTCAAAATTATACTGCCCTGTAATCTGCGTATGTATTATTGCTTGCCGCGAATGATATTCGCACACCAGGCTAAGAAATGGGTCATCGGCAACAAGCTCACCATACACCTCGGCTTTGTTATTTTGTCCGTAAGTGAAACGATCCAAATTAACAGACAGCCGATCAAGTAATTCATTGTCAATATTTACGAATACCTTGCCCCCATGATCGTCAAGATAAGCAAAGAGCTCACTTTTGGCATTGATCACCCCTGTAAAGCCACCAAAACCTTCCAGATGCGCCTTTCCAATATTGGTAATCAACCCAAAATCAGGCATTGCCAATCGCGAAAGTGCTGCAATCTCACCCTGATGATTTGCTCCCATCTCGATAACAGCCAGCTCCGTATCCGGCTTAAGCTGAAGCAATGTAAGCGGAACACCAATATGATTATTCAGATTTCCCCTGGTATAGAGTACTTCGTATTTTTTCGACAGCACAGCTGCAATAAGCTCTTTGGTTGTGGTTTTTCCATTTGAACCAGTGATGCCGATCACTTTGGCAGGCATGGCTTTGCGATGCATCCTGGCCAGCTGCTGAAGTGCCCGAAGTGTATCATCTACCACCCAAACCTGCGGATGCTCAGAAAATTCGGTGCGATCAGACACAGCAGCAGCAGCACCGTTTTCAATTGCCTGAAGCACAAATTGATTGCCATCAAAATTATCGCCTCTGAGTGCAAAAAATATCGCGTCTTTCTCCAGGTTTCGGCTATCGGTGCTTACTTTACGGTGTTTCAAAAAAAGTGAATACAGTGATTCGGGTGTTTTCATTGATTTGCTTTAAAAAGTAAAGACAAAAATACCGGTTTTAGTTTTCAAAAGTCCAAACCCAAACTAATATCACTAAAAAAGCCCCATCATCTGACGGGGCTTTTGGTTTTATTTTCGGTTAGCTTTATCGGTTTACCAGAGAGCTGCCCACTTTATTCATGGCACAGCGGAATCCGATAGAGCTGGCTGATTCGTCTTCGTTCAGGAAACGGCGGGTGCCGGGGCTCAGATAATAGGGGCCGTCAGCCCAGGAACCACCTTTATACACGCGTGCTTTATCCGAAACTAGAGAAGTTACACCATACTCATACATCTGGTCTGTCATTTCTTTCTGATTTTCGGGAGGTGTACTCCAGTCATCCTGAATGGAAGACATAAAATCGCCATCGCCATAGTTGACATTGTAACCCCGACGGTAGTTTTTGCGGTTAGCAGCTTCTTCGGGAGAAACTTCAACATATACCATCCGTCCGAGAGAGTCTTTTTCGGCCAAAAAGCCGTCAGCATCCCGTTTTTTATTCATAAAGATGTTTCCTCTGAAAGGATTATAGTCTGCAACATCCTCAAATGACAGCGGGCGATACACATCGAGCACCCATTCCGAAACATTGCCTCCCATATTATACAAGCCATAATCGTTGGGCCAGTAGGAGCCCACAGGAGCAGGCAAATCGGCACCATCATTCAAACTTCCGGCAACACCCATATAATCGCCTCTTCCGCGTTTGAAATTGGCTACGAAGCTCCCGTAAAATTTACTGTCGTCTGTTCTGAGGCCGTCACCATTCCAGGGATATACTCGTCTTTCGACAATACGTTCCTGCATAGTATTTCCTACCAGACCCAAGGCAGCATATTCCCATTCGGCTTCGGTTGGCAAGCGGTAACTGGGCAGCGCAATTCCGTCTTCCCATTTTAGCCTTCGTGTTGTGCCGTCGGCATTTTCAATGGGTTCTTCCCCGTCTGTTCCCTGGTATAAACCGGCAAGATAGGTGTCGGTAGTAAATACATTCTGCCCGCTTTGGGTATTGTCATGCTGAATAATTCCCTTGTCAACCAGGATTTGTTCATTCACCCTGTCGGTACGCCATGCGCAGTATGCTTCTGCCTGCTCCCAGGTTACCCCAACAACAGGGTAATCGCTGTATGCCGGGTGCCTGAAATAGTTATTTACATAGGGTTCATTGTAGGCAAGTTCACTTCTCCAAACCATTGTGTCGGGAAGCGCTGCCTGTATTTTTTCCCTGTCGCCCGGATAAACTCTGCTTAACCAATGCGTGTATTCCCGGTAATCCTGGTTAGAAACTTCGGCTTCATCCATGTAGAAAGAAGCAACAGTAACTCTTCTGGGGTAGTTATCCCACTTGTACATAACATCCTGTTCCACTCTGCCCATGGTGAATGTGCCACCCTGAATAAAAACCAAACCGGGGCCGGTTTCCTGTTCGTAGCCCGATTCATAGGGGATATTACCAGTTTCATCTGAATTATACGCCCATCCTGTGGTGCGGGAAACATCGCTGCTTCCTTTGCCTCCAAATAATCCACATCCTGAAACGAATGCGGCTAAAAACACTACAATTAAAGTTTTTAGCTTCATTGATTTTATTTTTTTCATTACATACTGATCGTCACAAATATAACTATTTTGTATAATTCTTATTGTTTTCGCTTTCTAATATTTTTTAGGTTTGCACCGGAAAGGTTTTGTTTCTGCCCCGTTTTTGTATAATAACACAGGTAATGAATTCAATTTCAGCCTGCAATATTTATTTTTAAAGGGCGTTTTAATTGTTATTAATCGTTACATTGAATGAAAAGATATTTACTTCTGTTGTTGGTTTTTATTTTTGGCTTTACTGCGAATGATTTGCAGGGTGAGTTTATTGTTCTGAACTGGAGCCGTTTGGCATATAATCATCAGAGTGAGGATCATATTTATCCGTTTACTTTTAAAGAAGCGGCTTATTGTTTGGAAAACAGCGGTCTGCCTTATTTTTCAAAAATAGTTGATCTGCCCAATATGCAAAACAGATTTCAATTTGCTATAGAGAACCCTCGTTTTGAAGAGCTTGAAAGTGATTCCGATACGGCTTTTTTTAATTCAGTGCCCGGTCAAATAGCTGTAGAGACACAAATATTAAAATCGGGCAGCACACAAAAAATAGTGTTAAAGGTTCTGCCTTTTAAACGGGAAGGAAACAAACTATACCGTTTAACAAGTTTTCATCTGAAAAAAATTCCGGTTCAAAATAAAAGTGCCAAAATTGCTGTTCACGAATGGAAATCACAATCGGTTTTGAAGAGCGGGAAATGGGTAAAGATAAAAACCTCGGGGAAGGGAATTTATAAAATTCGCTATTCAACACTTGCAGAATGGGGTTTTGCCAATCCGGCACAGGTGAATGTATACGGAAGCGGTGGTCTTCAGCTTTCGGAAGAACCGGGTGAAATAACCTACGATGACCTGGAGCAAAATGCGGTTTGGCATGGAGAAAACAAGGGTGAAAACTGCCTGTTTTTTTATACCCCCGGTAACATTAAATGGGATGTAAACAATAACGGGGAATATTTTGAACATCAAAATCATGATTATGTAAATCAGGGTTTTTTCTTTTTAACCCAGGATGTTGGTGCAACAAAAACTCCGCAAATGCAGGAGGAAATTACCGAAACTCCTACGCATCTGCTTTCAGGCTTTGATGCTTACACATTCTATGAAAAAAATGCGGTCAATCTTATTTCTTCAGGGAAACAGTGGTTTGGAGAGAAATTTGCGCACAATCAGTCACACAGTTTTAATTTTAATCTCCCCGGAATTAGTTCTTCAAAAGAGGTTGCAATAAAAATTAATGCCGCAGCGCGCTCGTACCAGTCGTCCCGAATGACAGTAAAGGCGAATTCAGTTGGTTTGGAAGGAATTACTTTTTCAAAAGTAAACACCGACGATCCGGTTGATTTGTATGCAAGCGAAAGGAATAAAAGTTTTTTATTCGAAACCGGCAGTGAAAACCTGAAAATTGAGGTAACATTTGTGGGGAGCAATGCCAGCGCGGTAGCCTGGCTCGATTATATTGAAATCAACTATAAACAGAACCTGATTTTAAATGAAGGAGCCCTGTTTTTTCGCGACCTGGGTTCGGTTGGCGAAGGGAATATTGCCGAATTCGAAATAGAATCTCCTGCTTCCCCTGTCAGAGTTTTCGATGTAACGGATATGAATAATATTGTTGAAGTGCCTGTGCAAAATTCCGGGAACAAATACAAAATCAGAAGGCCTTCGGATACATTAAAGGAATATGTGGCGTTTACCGCCGGTGGCGATTTCCCGGAACCGGAACTGGTGGGCAATGTTGAAAATCAAAATCTGCACAGCCTGGCTACCCCTGAGTTTTTAATCATTGCACATCCGTTGTTTTTAAATGCGGCGCAGGAACTGGCCGAATTTCATAAAACCCGCGACGGACTGAATACCGAGGTGGTTGTTTCCACAAAAGTTTACAATGAATTTAGTTCGGGGAATTTTGATGCAACCGCTATCCGTAATTTTATTAAAATGTTTTACGACCGCGGAACTACCTTAAAATATGTTTTGCTTTTTGGCGATGGAAGTTTTGATAATAAAAACATAAATGCAGGCAACCTCAATTTTATTCCAACCTACCAGTCTGTCAATTCATTAAATCCGGTTGGTTCGTTTATTACCGATGATTATTTTGTGCTTTTGGATGACGGGGAGAGTGTTTATGACGGCGCCGTAGATTTGGGCATCGGACGAATTCCTGCTTCAACGCCTTATCAGGCTGAGTTGGTGGTTGAAAAAATAAAAAATTATCATTCTCCGCAGGCATTGGGAAACTGGCGAAACATACTCTGCTTTATCGGCGACGATGAAGATGGAAATCTTCACATGGGTGATTCGGAAAAACTGGCCAACCTGGTAAATCAAAATCATAAAGAATTTGTAACCGATAAAATTTATTTTGATGCTTTTATGCAGGAAACAAGTACCTCGGGCGAACGATATCCCGAGGTTACCGAAGCAATAAATAAACGGGTACAGGACGGGGTGTTGATTCTGAATTATGTGGGGCACGCCAATGAGCGGTTTCTGGCCGATGAGCACGTGTTGGATGTGAGTAATATTAATTCATGGTCGAACGCAAACACACTGCCCATTTTTGTAACGGCCACCTGCGAATTCAGTCGTTTTGATTCGGATGAAATGTCGGCGGGGGAATATGTGTTGTTTCATCCGGGCGGAGGTGGAATTGGTCTTTTTTCCACCACACGGCTGGTAATTTCAGGGCCCAACTACCTGCTAAGCCGAAGTTTTTACAATCAGGTTTTTCAACGCGACGAAAACGGGGCACACTACCGGATGGGCGATATTATGCGATTGGCCAAAATAAATACAGCCAATACCACCAACAAGCGAAATTTCAGCCTGCTGGCCGATCCGGCGCTGCAACTTTCTTATCCCGAACACAAGGTGGTTACAACAACCATCAACAACCGGGATGCTTTTTCTGACCCCGATACCATCGGTGCCCTGCAAAAAATTACCATCACAGGTTATGTTGCTGATGCTGACGGCGACCGGCTCGAAAATTTCTCCGGGGAAATTAGTCCTACGGTTTACGACAAGGCCATCGAAATGGAAACCCTGGGAAATGCCGGGCAAACCCCCATGCGGTTTAAGGTACAGGAGAATGTAATTTACAAAGGGGTTGCGAGTGTTACCAACGGAGAGTTTTCGTTTAGTTTTGTTGTTCCCAAAGACATTTCGTACAGCCTCGGAAACGGAAAAATAATTTACTACGCCAGTAATGGTGAAACCGATGCTCACGGGGCTTTTGAGAATTTTATAATTGGGGGTACCGGGAATCAGGTTTCCGATACACAGGGACCCGAAATACAACTTTACCTCGATTCGGACAAATTTACCGCGGGTGACAAAACCAGTAAAAACCCTACTTTGCTGGCTTTTCTTTCCGATGAAAGCGGAATAAACACAGCAGGTACCGGCATCGGTCACGATATTACGGCTGTGCTCGACAACGATTTTTCAAATGTTTTTGTTCTGAACAACTATTACCAGGCAAATGCCGACGATTATACCAGCGGTGAAATTCTGTTCCCGTTTACCAACCTTACACCCGGGAAACACACGCTAAAATTAAAAGCATGGGATGTGGCCAACAACTCTTCCGAAGTGGAAGTGGAGTTTGTGGTTTCCGGTGAATTGATTATTTCCGGGGTAAGCACCTATCCCAACCCGATGACAGATGCTGCCTACTTTGTTTTTGAACACAATCAGTCGGGGGCTGTTTTTGAAACATTGATTGAGGTTTTTGACATTTACGGGAGGCGGGTTGATTATTTCCAGACCCAGGTGGGTTCCAACGGACTGGTAAGTAACCCGATTCGGTGGGACCCCGGCGAACTAAAAACAGCAGCCGAAAACGGAATCTATTTCTACCGGATAACCGTTCAAAACGACGACGGGGTAATTGCTTCTAAATCAGGGAAACTTATTGTGATGTATTAATTTTTTCGGGGCAAAGTAATTTTTCAGTAAAACAACCGTTCTCTTTTTTAGTTTAACTATGGCAACAAAGACAAATATTATATCTTTGCAGCGCTCAATTTTAAAAATATTATGATCAAACAATTACGACTATTTTTTATTCTTGCTTTGGTGATTTCTCTGGCAGAAAATGCGAGTGGACAGGCAACTACCTCAGGAGCAAACACCATTACAACGGCAGTGCCGTTTTTGTCCATCACACCCGACTCAAGAGCCGGTGGGATGGGGGATGCAGGTGTTGGAACCACTCCCGATGTAACCTCGCAACACTGGAACCCTGCAAAATATGCTTTTGCTGAAAACGATATGGGGGTGGGGCTGTCGTATTCTCCCTGGCTCCGAGCGTTGGTCGACGATATTAACCTGGCTTATCTGGTGGGATACAAAAAACTCGACGATGTGCAGACACTGAGTGCATCTTTGCGTTATTTTTCGCTAGGGAGCATTCAATTCCGCGATGCTTACGGTACCCCCGGAATGAGCGCCAACCCGAATGAATTTGCACTCGATTTTGGTTACACACGCCAACTTTCCGATATATTCTCCGGTTCGGTGGCGGTGCGCTATATCCGTTCCGACTTAACCAACGGGCAATACAACGAAACTACCGGGCAAACCCATGCTGGGAATTCATATGCAGCCGATGTTGCCTTTTATTTATACAATGAATTCAGAGCCAACGGAAACGACAATATTTTTACCGCCGGTATCAATATTCAGAACATCGGTGCCAAAATATCGTACGACGATGGGGAAACCAAGGATTTTATTCCCACCATGTTAAAACTGGGGGCAGCATACACCACCGAAGTAGACGATTACAACTCGTTTACTTTTGCGGTTGAAGCCAATAAACTGCTGGTGCCAACCCCTCCGGAAGATACAACAAGTTACGACCCCGGTGATGTGATTTACCCCGGCGGTATCAATTCCGATATCGGTGTCATTTCAGGTATCTTCAAATCGTTTGGCGATGCTCCGGGCGGTATTTCCGAAGAGTTGCAGGAAATCAATCTTTCGCTGGGGGTAGAATATTGGTACAATCAACAGTTTGCCATCCGCGCCGGTTATTTTTACGAACACGAAAACAAGGGGAACCGTAAATTTATTACCGCCGGTGCAGGTTTGAAAATGAATGTTTTTGCGCTCGATTTTTCTTACCTGATACCCACGCAGCGAAACCACCCGCTGGAAAATACGCTAAGGTTTTCACTTACTTTTGATGTTGATGCCTTTGGAAATCAGCGACGATGATTTACCGCATAGGACAAGGATATGATGTTCACCGCCTTGCTGAGGGAGAAACCTTGTGGCTGGGCGGTGTTTTAGTTCCGCACCATAAAGGAACCGTGGCTCACTCCGATGGCGATGTGCTTATTCATGCCATTTGCGACGCCATGCTGGGAGCTGTAAAATTGCGCGATATCGGCACAAATTTTCCGGATACATCCGATGAATTCAAAAACATCGACAGTAAGATTCTGTTAAAAAGATCATACGATTTGGTCAGGCAGAAAGGATACGAAATTGTAAACATCGATGCCACCATCAGTGCGCAGCAACCCAGGCTAAAACCCTTTATTCCCGACATGGAGAATGCAATGGCGGGGGTTTTGGGAATTGATGAGGATCAGGTTTCTGTAAAGGCAACCACTACCGAAAAACTGGGTTTCGAAGGGCGCGAAGAAGGAATCTCCTCCAGCGCGGTTGTTTTGCTAAAAAAAGTTGACAATGGAAAATAAAAAAACCCTGGTGATTGGCGCCAGTACAAACCCGGCGCGCTATTCAAACCTGGCCATTCACACGCTTCGCAAACACGGAAACGAGGTGGTGGCGCTGGCAAAACGCGCTGGCAAAGTGGCCGATGTGGAATTGGCAACCCGCTTTCCGCTGCCGCAGGAAAATATCCACACCGTAACCCTGTATGTAGGCCCGCAAAACCAACCTGAATATGTGGACCCGATTCTTTTGCTGAATCCCGAACGGGTGATTTTTAACCCCGGGGCTGAAAATGTTGCCTTTGCCCGGAAACTTCAAGAGAAAGGAATTGAGGCCATTGAAGCATGTACCCTGGTGATGCTGAATACCGGGCAGTTTTAACCACAAAAAAAGTCGTATGTTTACCGAAGTTAAGTCGTTCGACGAGTTTTTAAAGCTGAAGGAAGAACCTGCCTTGCTGGCCTATTTCTCAACCAGCGCCTGCAATGTGTGCAAGGTATTAAAACCCAAAGTAGCCGAGCTGGTGCAATCCGAATTCCCCAATATGAAGCTGGCGTACATACCATCGGATGTTTTGCCCGATGTTGCCGCACAAAACCAGGTTTTTGCCGCCCCCACCATTTTAATTTTTTTTGAAGGCCGCGAATACATCCGAAAAAGCAGGAGCATTGGCATCGGCGAACTTCAGCGCGAAATCGACCGGCCTTATTCCATGATATTTTCGGAATAAAAAGAGGTTAAAATCCCCTCAAATTATTTTGAATTAATTTTTTTATTAAAAAATTGATTTTAGCAACGCTTCATCGGCCTCGTTGGGGAGGGTAACTTTTAACGCAGGATTTTGTTTCATGGCCTGCTGAATGGCAAATTTTGCCGGCGGGTTTTGCGCCCAGCTTCGTCGGGCAATGCCGTTGTTTACATCCCAGTGAAGCATCATTTTTATATGTTGGGCGGCCTCTTCCGAGCCGCCGATGGTCATTCCAAAGCCACCGTTGATAACTTCGCCCCAGCCAACACCGCCGCCGTTGTGCAACGATACCCAGGTAGCGCCCCTGAAACTGTCGCCCACAAAATTGTGTACCGCCATATCAGCCGTAAGCGCCGAGCCATCGTAAATATTGGATGTTTCGCGGTAGGGCGAGTCGGTGCCCGAAACATCGTGGTGATCGCGCCCCAGAACAATGGGAGCGCTTATTTTTCCTTCTTTTATGGCCTTGTTAAAAGCCAGCGCTATCTGCGTGCGTCCGTTGCAGTCGGCGTATAAAATCCGCGCCTGCGAACCCACCACCAGGTTGTTTTTTCCGGCTTCCTGAATCCAGTGGATGTTATCCTGCAATTGGGTTTTTATTTCGTTGGGCGCGGTTTCTGCCAGGCTGAGTAAAACCTCTGCCGCAATTGTATCGCTGGTTTCCAAATCTTCCGGTTTCCCCGAGGTGCACACCCAGCGGAAGGGGCCAAAGCCATAATCAAAAAACAGGGGCCCCATAATGTCCTGCACATACGAGGGGTAGATAAATTCGCCCCGTGTGTTGATAATGTCTGCTCCGGCGCGGCTGGCTTCCAGCAAAAAAGCATTGCCATAATCCCAGAAATACATGCCGTTATCCGCCATTTTATGAATGGCCGCCACGTGTCTTCTCAACGATTCATATACTTTCACCTGAAATAATTCCGGATGGTCCGCCATCATTTTGTTTGCTTCTTCCAGCGACATTCCTGCCGGGTAATATCCGCCGGCAAACGGGTTGTGCAACGATGTCTGGTCCGAGCCCAAATCAACGCGGATGTTTCTTTTGGCCAGTTCTTCCCATAAATCAATTACATTTCCCTGGTAGGCCAGCGAAACCGCTTCTTTATTGATTTGTGCCTCCAGCATCCGGGTAATCAGCGTGTCGAGGCAGGTGTAAACTTCATCCACCCAGCCTTGCTGGTGCCGTTTTTCAACGGCTTGCGGGTTGATTTCGGCCACCACGCAAATCACCCCGGCAATAACAGCCGCTTTGGGTTGTGCCCCCGACATTCCTCCCAATCCGCTGGTTACAAAGATTTTCCCGGCCGTTTCTCCCTGCGAGTGGAGCCGCGCCGCATTCAGCACGGTGATGGTGGTTCCGTGTACAATTCCCTGTGGCCCGATGTACATGTACGAACCGGCTGTCATTTGTCCGTACTGGGTTACGCCCAGCGCATTAAATTTTTCATAATCGTCTTTTGAAGAGTAATTGGGAATCATCATCCCGTTGGTAACCACCACACGCGGCGCATTTGGATGCGAGGGAAACAAACCCAGCGGATGACCGGAATACATCACCAGGGTTTGGTGGTCGGTCATTTCCGAAAGATATTTCATAGTGATCCGGTATTGTGCCCAGTTTTGAAAAACAGCGCCGTTGCCGCCATAGGTAATCAGTTCGTGCGGATGTTGTGCTACCGCCGGATCAAGGTTGTTTTGAATCATCAGCATAATTGACGCGGCCTGTGCCGATTTAGCCGGATATTCATGGATGGGGCGGGCAAACATTTTGTAATCCGGACGGAACCGGTACATATAAATTCTGCCGTAACGGCTGAGTTCATCCAGAAATTCGGGGGCCAAAGTGCCATGAAATTCCTTTGGGAAGTAACGAAGCGCATTTTTTACCGCCAGTTTTTTTTCATTTGCCGATAAAACATCCTTTCGCCGTGGTGCATGATGAACTTCAGTATCGAACGATTTTGCCGCTGGTAAAGTTTCCGGAATCCCCTCTGAGATAGCTGATCTGAATTTTTCCGTTGTCGTCATTTCTGTGTTGTTTTGTCTTTTGATAGAACGAATACAACGGCAAATTATCGCCTTTCCCCGATAAATGCACTGATATTTTGCACATTTTATAAATATTTGTAACCGGTTAAATTTAAAATGGAATTATGAAAAGAATATTTGTTGTATTACTGGCCGTAGTTTCGGCTTTTTTATTCTCGAGTTGCGGGTACAATAAAATGGTTGAACTGGATGAGCAGGTTGCTTCTTCGTGGTCGCAGGTAGAAAATGTGTATCAGCGGCGGGCCGACCTGATTCCCAACCTTGTCAATACGGTAAAAGGCTATGCAGCCCACGAGCAGGAAACCCTGGAGGGCGTGATTGAAGCCCGTTCAAAAGCAACGTCTGTAAATATAAATCCCGAAAACCTGGACCCGCAGGCGCTGCAGCAATTTAACCAGGCACAGGAAGGTTTATCTTCCGCGCTTAGCCGTTTAATGGTAGTGGTTGAACGTTACCCCGATTTAAAAGCCAATCAGAATTTTCTCGATTTACAGGCGCAACTGGAGGGAACAGAAAACCGGATTGCCGTGGAACGCAGAAAATTCAATGAAACCACGCAGAGCTACAATGCTTACATCCGTAAGTTTCCAAGAGTAATTTACGCCGGTTGGTTTGGTTTTGAAAAGAAATCCTATTTTGAGGCACAACAAGGAGCAGAACAGGCTCCGGAAGTACAGTTTTAGTACGGGCTGCAATTAATCAGAATTGTTCAGACTTGCCCTGTTTTGTAAAAAAATGAATATTGAGAAGAACAGGTTACATGTT
>DJWN01000067.1 GCA_002440975.1 Bacteroidales bacterium UBA6229 | reverse complement strand
TCAAACCGGAAACCATTCCAACCACCTGATGTGCTGTGATAATCTGCAAATCCGCTGGTATCAGCAATTGTAAAGCTTACAGGCTGGTTATAGCTGGCACGTGCATCCACACTGCCCAGCACATGGATGCTAAAATAATCTTCGAAAAGCACGGTTGTATTTGGCGCAATAACAAGCTGTTCGCCTGCCGGAACAATGATGTCGCAACTCACAAAAACAGAGTCGTAATCCCACAATCCGCTTTGGCTTCCGCAGGCATTGTAATTATTTTGTGCAAAGGCAAAATGAGTTGCCAATAGCATAAATCCTAATAAAAATTTACGCATAAGATCAGGTTTTGGTTTGTGAGGTAAAAGTACTAAACAATAATGTTCAAAACCTGATCCAGTAGATACTAAATCTTCACAAGCTGATTGCGGATTGCGCAGCGGATAAGCTCAGTATTGTTTCTGATGCCGAGTTTTTTATTTAATTGATGCTTGTATGATGGCTTCATTTTCTTTAAAAGCATCCGTCATCACCTCATCTACGATGCCTCCCACCAAGCGGCCTAACAATTTGGAGTTCATACGCGAAAAATATACCTTACCGTCAGCAC
This sequence comes from Bacteroidales bacterium UBA6229, assembly GCA_002440975.1. Taxonomy (GTDB): domain Bacteria; phylum Bacteroidota; class Bacteroidia; order Bacteroidales; family F082; genus UBA5536. The sequence continues at coordinate 5,143 of DJWN01000067.1, read as the reverse complement.
GTTCGTAAATTGCTACGCGACAGGGCATCATACTGCTCACAATTCTTTCTTCATCTTCCTTAAGGATTTTTGCAGCATGATCAGGATGGCAAAGTTCAAATACTTTTACGGCACGCACATCGTGACCAAATTTATCCATAGTAGCCTGTAAATCATGTACTGCCGGAATTTTCCAATTGGCCTGGGCTACTGATTTTTCAAAACGCTCCACTGTTGTGTTAAAATCATAAGGACTTTCACTCTCAATCAACATCATTTTAGGTGCCATGCTATAAACGATTAGCAGTGCCAGCACCACACCAAAAACCAATCCGGCGATTCCAACTCCAATTTGTTTCATTTTAATTTAGTTTGAATTAATAAGTATGCAAAAATACATCAATTTTATATATATTTATCTACATATGTTAAATAAGTAATTGATTTAGTGGTTTATAGTAGTTTAATTACGTAATTGCAGAGATTAATAATTAAGTAAATTCTTCAAAATCCATAAAACAAAAAAAACTTAGTTTTGCCGGTATTAAAAACCATTGTTGCTTGAAAAAGTTTTTTGTTGTATTAGTTTTTTGTTTTCTAATGGCAGCCTGTTCGAGTCTTCGCAGCCCGCACAGGCCTGTGCAAAAGCCAAAGAAAAAAAGCCGTTGTAATGAATGTCCTTCCTGGTCGTATGTTAAGCCTGCATCGCACAAATTAAGCATTTATGAAGCCTGAAGAAAAAGCCATACTTAAGCGTTTCTTGCCGGCCAATTGTCTTGATATGGTGAGTGAAAGCATCAAAAAAGAAAACATCAGCTTGCGGATTACAGCCAGCCGGTCGACCCGTTTGGGCGATTTCAGGCCTCCAAAACAAAGCGGTAATCCTTTTCGTATTTCACTCAATCACGATTTAAACCCCTATCAATTTTTGATCACTTTTGTTCACGAACTCGCTCATCTTAAAGTATTTCAGCAATATAAAAGCAAAGTAAAAGCACACGGGCAGGAATGGAAACAATGGTTTCAGTTTTTGATGAGGCCTTACCTAGAATCGGATGTTTTTCCTTCAGATTTGCAAGATGAACTTGTGCGCTATTTGAGCAATCCCAAAGCTTCCAGCGGATATGACTTGAGTTTGACCCGTTGTTTGCAACACTATGATGCTAAACAAAGAGCCAACCCAACCGTTGAGGAAATCGCTGTTGGAACAGTTTTCAAAATTCCCAACGGACGCACTTTTAGGAAAGGAGAACGGCTTCGCAAGCGCTTTAAATGCCAGTGCCTGCACTCAAAACGCTGGTATCTCTTTAATCCTATTACAGAGGTATTACCTGTAGATCAATAATTTAAAGCTACATTCATATATTTCGCAGCAATTTCTAAAAATCCATACATTTGCCATACACTCAAACAAAAAACCCATGCCAATTTTAGGTACCATTATTAAAAAGGCCTACGAGCTTAGGAATTTACCAGTTGAAAAGAAAAAACAAAATCTCCAACCGATTCATACACAATATGTTGTTTTAAAAAAGCTGTTAAGAAAAGCGCAGTTCACAGCATTTGGTGAATATTACGATTTCGACAGCATATTAGAAAGTCAAAACATCACCGAAACGTTCAGAAATCAGGTTCCGGTTTTTGACTACAACAGCATGTACAAACAGTGGTGGTATCGTGCTTTAAATGGAGAACCTTATGTGAGCTGGCCAGGAAAAGTAAAATATTTTGCACTTAGTAGTGGCACTTCAGAAGCCTCGAGCAAACATATTCCTGTAACAGCTGATATGCTTAATGCCATCAAACGAGCTAGTATCAGACAACTGGTATCCGCCTCAAAATATAATTTTCCGGTTCATTTCTACGAAAAAGGAATGTTGATGATTGGTGGAAGTACGCATTTGCAATACAACGGAACCTATTACGCCGGAGATCTTTCGGGCATCACAGCAGGGAGCTTGCCCTTTTGGTTTCAACATTTTTACAAACCAGGCAAACGGATTTCAAAAACTGCAGACTGGGCTACCAAGCTCAATGAAATGGTTCGCAAAGCACCAAGCTGGGATATTGGTGTTATTGTAGGCGTTCCGGCATGGGTACAGATACTGCTCGAGCGCATCATTAAGGAATATAATCTCAAAACCATTCACGATCTTTGGCCAAACCTTACAGTTTATGTTCACAGCGGTGTTTCTTTTGCTCCTTATGTAAAAAGCTTCGAAAAGCTCTTTAGCAAACCCATGATCTATTCCGAAAGTTATCTGGCATCAGAGGGCTATATCGCTTACCAGAACAGCCTCGAAAGACGAACAATGGAACTGATCGTGGATAACGGCATTTATTATGAATTTCTTCCTTTCAACGAAGAAAATTTTGACGAGGAAGGCAACCTGAAAGATAATCTCAATGTACTGAAACTGGATGAAGTAAAAGAAAACACAGAATACGCCCTTTTGCTTTCCACAAATGCCGGTGCCTGGCGCTACCTGATCGGAGATACTATTAAGTTTACCAATGTGAACCGTTGCGAAATTGTGATTACCGGGCGCACCAAACACTACCTGAGTATGTGTGGCGAACATCTTTCGCAGGAAAATATGAATCGGGCAATTGAGCTTTTACAGGAAGAATTTAATATCGAAGTGCGCGAATTTACTGTAGCTGGTATTAGACATGGATCTCTTTTTGCACATCACTGGTATTTGGGCACTGATGATAAAATAGACCCGCAGCTTGCTATTCAAAAAATAGATGATTCCCTCAAACAACTTAATGATGATTATATGGTCGAGCGCTTGGAAGCTGTTAAAGAATTGTTTATCGATATCCTGCCTTCTCAAGTGTTTTATGATTATATGAAAAAAATGGGCAAAGAAGGTAGTGCGAATAAATTCCCTCGTGTTTTAAAAGGTCAACGACTGGAAGACTGGGAAAACTATCTAAAATCTATTCACAAATCCTGATTTATTTTGGTTGATTATGAGTGCGGTATTTTTTGAAGGAATCATATTAGGTTTAACTCTGGCAACATTTTTTGGTTTTGGACCGGCTTTTTTTGCTCTGGTGCAAACCAGTATTCACCGCGGTTTTGGGCCGGCAGTTCTTTTGGCAATCGGCATATTTTTTAACGATGTCCTAATGGTAGTATTGTGCCTGATGGGAGCCGTGCAAATTGTTACCGCTCCAAGCAACTATCTTTGGTTTGGGATAAGTAGCGGTGTGATTTTAATCATTTTTGGACTGGTAACCTTTAGCCGAAAAGTTTCTGAACCCAACGAAAATTCAGAGGAAGATATGAAACTTCCGGTAAAGGTGAAAGGGCCGCGCTGGTTTACTTATATCGCAAAAGGGTTCTTCATGAATATTGTCAATCCTTTCGTCTGGATTTTTTGGGTAGGCGTTGTGGTTGGTATTTCGGCACGCATGGGCGGAGATGAAACACGATTAACAAGCTTTTTCAGTGGAACATTAATCACTGTTTTGCTCTGCGATCTGCTAAAAGCTTACGGTGCATATTCCATAAAGCGATTTTTTACACAAAAAATGATCGGCCTGTTAAATAAAATTGCCGGTATAGGCCTCATTATTTTTGGGCTTTTTTTGATTGGAAAAGTTATCTTTGATAATTCGTTTTAACCTCAAAAATCATAATTTATGAAAACACAAATCACACGCAACTGGTGGTCGTTTGCACTCAACGGGCTCATTGCCCTGCTGTATGGGATTCTGGCGCTTACTCTTCCCCAAGATACGCTGATTGTTGTAGCGCGTTATACCGGAATTATAATCATACTTACTGGTTTGGTTTTTGGGTTGATAAGCTACAATCGTCATGCTAAGGGTTTGCGCTACGGCATTTTGCTCTTGCAAGCCATTACGTTTTCGTTGCTCGGAGTGCTTATTTTGGTTTATACAGAAGAAACACTTAACTTTTTTATCACCCTGATTGGGATATGGGCTTTGATAACAGGTATTATTCAACTTATTGCTTTGGTAAACCTAAGCAGTAGTCTGGAGTACAGAAACTTCTTTTTGATCGATGCCATCATCAGTTTGCTATTTGGTTTATTGCTGGTAATCAATCCATTTGCCGTAGCTAAAACACTAATAGTAATCAGTGGAATACTGGCGCTGTTTTTTGGTTTTGTGATGATTTGGTTTGCTTTCAGCCTGCGCAATTTGCATAAAACTACTTTCTTCGAAGACGTTTAAGCTAAAATTTGATAATTTACTAAGTATTCACAGGTAGTTTTTTGTCTGGCAATTCCTTTTATTTAAGGCAAAAAACCAAACAACAGAATATTATTCAGTTAGCTTTAATCCTCCTCAAACTTAATGTCCTTCACATTGAGTTGTAAGGTAACTTTGTTTTTCCATTCATTTTCTTCGAGGTGATACACAATACTGAATGGCTCGCCACTGCGGATTCGCTCATAATGGTGAGCCTGTTGAAAAGCAATGCCTGAAACAGCCATACTGCGACTAGTCTTTTGCATCATACTGAGCTTGAGGTGTTTTTGCCCAACAATTTTTGAACGTCCGGTATCGATCACCTGCTCCGAAACAAATACGGGCGCCATATTGCCCGGGCCAAAAGGCGAAAACTGTTTCAGTATGCGCATAAATTTTGAGGTGATATCAGAAAACAATATCGGCAGGTCAATTTCTATTTCAGGAATTAATAATTCTTCATCGATATGATCATTTACATAGGCATTGAATTTATTTCGGAAAAGCTCCAGATTTTCAGGCTTTAACGAAAGGCCGGCAGCATACATATGCCCACCAAAATGCTCCAACAAATCAGAACAATGATCAATGGCATCATACACATCAAAATTTTTCACCGAACGCGCCGATCCGGTAATAAAATTATTTGATCGCGTGAGAATTATCGTTGGCCGGTAATAATTATCCGTTAAGCGTGAGGCCACGATACCGATGACTCCTTTGTGCCAGTTTTCGTTGAATAAAACTGTACTTTTGGCTGATTTTAATTTCTGATCACCTTCAATCATTGCCAAAGCCTCTTCTGTGATCTGATTATCCAGGTTTCGGCGCTCAGTATTCATATCATTAATAGCTTCGGCCAATTTTTCGGCATGGCTGGTTTTATCAGCCAGCAAAAGCCTCACCGAATCGCTGGCTTTTTCGATGCGACCGG
>DJWN01000134.1 GCA_002440975.1 Bacteroidales bacterium UBA6229 | reverse complement strand
TTGTTCTTATGGATATTTCATGATTACATAACATCCAATAGTGAGTACATAAGGTATCTGATTGAGCAAGCCATAAAAAAAGGATATGTTGTTTGGTGTAACACTAATTACACCAATTTGGATGATGTAATGGAGCATTTGAATCCCACAGGTTCTTATAAAATCATAGAGATTAAAAAAGATTTAAGTTATGATGAGGCTTTGAGAATAGCAAATGAAATTGGCCTCAATGGGGTTCCAGAGCATTTTGATGGAAATATTGGCTCTATTTTCTATCAGTTGGACAAAAAAAGTGAAACATATAGAAAGTTATCTCCAAACCAAAAAATGATCCTTAAAGCGATAAAAGTCCTGTATCATTTCGGACTTTATACTCCATTATCTGGCATAAAAAAACAAGATTTAAAAAGGCTAGTAAAAATCTGGGAAGAATTTCATTTCAGGGCTTTTGAGGAAGATATGCAAAGACTAGCAGCGATTAAATTTATTGATGAATTAAAACAGGCTGATTTTGTACAATATGATGAAATTTTAGTTAAAAGGATTGTAGAAGACAACTTTAATCCACAACAATACATTAGAGAAGTTTCAAGTCTTTTTGTTAATAACTCGCAGATTTTCAACAACGCAATTCAATCCTCAACAGATTATGAAGAAGCAAATTTCTTCTATCAAAAAATGCTGGACGCATGTGTACAACCTAATGAAACCACTTATTACTGGATGATAAAGAAAGCTAAAGATTTTAGCATACAGTTTCAAATCTTTCAGGACGGAGCATCGTGGAGCACAAAAATTGGAAGCAAGTTATTGCCACTTATCAAACACTACGCAAAAAGCAGTCCTGAAAATATTAAGCAATTAAATTTATTCTTAGCCGAAAACGACATCCCGGTTATAACACAAATTGAAAAATATGATATTAAGAATGGTAAAACCAACGATCTATATCAATACACCATCTTATTAAACTCCGCGAAAAGCTTTGATGATATCAAAAGAATTTACGAAGATGTAAAAAGACAGAATTTGAAAAGAGATATTGTTTTTTATAATGTTATGATCCAGAATTGCGGCAGCATTGAAAATGGCTACGAAATAATTAATTGGATGAAAGAGGATGGAAAACATCCTGACAGTTTCACCTTGTTTCAAATGATTAACCTTTCAAATGACTTTAAAAAAGCATCTGGGCTCCTTTCAGAATTTCTTAATCTTAATGTAATACCAAATCAGGGCGTATACCGTCTAATGATGAAGATGGCTGATAATTACGATTCAGTTTTATCTCTACTAAATCAAATGATAGAAAGGAAAACGTTAGTCACTGCTGGTACCTACGGTTATGTTATGAGCAAAGCGCCTGAATATCATGAAGCAAAGAGTGTTTTTGACATGATGATTAAAAACAATTGTAATCCTACAAAATTTGAATATGGGACGCTTATTAACCGCGCACCCGATTTTAAAGTAGCAAAAGAGATCTTTTTCTCTATGCTATTAAATGATATTGCTGCAACTGAGATAGAGTATTCAACATTAATGAATAAGGCTGAATCCTATAGTGATGCAATGGAAATATTTAATAAGATCAAAATATTAGGAATGAATATCAATGCGCGGATCTACGGGACTTTAATGAGTAAAACTAATGATTACACTATTGCACTTGGTCATTATGATGAAATGGTTAGTAGTGGTATTATTCCTTCAACTGAAATTTTCGGATGTCTTATAAATCTTTCCTCAAATTATTACGAAGGAAGACGATTGATTAAAGAAATGGAATATTTTGAGCTCCCCTTAAATACAAGGTTATATGGCGCATTACTAAAATGTAGCAATAGCTTTAATATAGGAGAAGAAATACTAATTGAAATGAATGAAAAAGACATAGAAATAAATGTTGAAATTCTTAGGTTAATGATCAAATTTGCACCTAATTATGCAATAGCCAGAAACTACTTTGATGAAATTAGCAGACGTAAATTAGTGGTAAATCGCGAAACATATAATACTTTAATTAAACATGTCACATCAGTTGATCAAGGAATGAGATTGGTTAATGAAATGTCAAAATACAATTTAACACCAGATGAATTTACATATAAAACCTTACTGAAAGTTGCTTGTAATTTTGATGAGAGTCTAAAAATCATGAAAGCTTATAATCTTGACAAATCTTACTTAAGTCCATTACAATTATCAGGCCTCATAAGCAAGTTTCACGATTTTAAAACAGCTGACCAGTTGGTTACCAGAATGCTTGATGAAAATCTTAATCCAGGTACTGGAGCTTTTGTAATCCTTATGAGACTGACACGTGTTATCGAAAATAGAAAGGCTATCCTGGAAAAGATGATTAAATATAATGTAGAGAGAAATATTAAGTTTTACGCAATATGCATAAATACATGTTCAAACCTTGAAGAAGCTAAATACTTTTACATTAATATGATTGAAGAGAATATAATTCCGAATTCGATCATTTTACATCATATGCATCCATTTTTCTGTAGAAATAAAGCAGCTGGTAGGGAATTTATTAGTAACGCGATTTCAATGTATTCAATTACGACAGACATAAATATTATCACAGCTAAGGTTGAGTTGTCAGATACTCTTGAAGAAATATTCGATTTACTTAATGAAATGAAACAATTTGGGATAAAACCTAGTCGCAGGCTTCAGGAGATATTGATGATAAAAGCAGGTAACAACATCGAAAATATTAATCGTATCACAGAAATTGTTAACGAATTATTAGCTTAGCGTTTTTGCTCAATTAGTTAAACATAAACTCTTCCAAAGAAGTTTTCCTTGTTAATTTCATCGTAACAATCAGTAAAAAACAGATGTAATTACAATAAAATTAAACTGCTTGGTATTTGATTGCAAATGATTGAATTAGTGAGATTTGTCCTAATTCAATCACTTTAATTATCATACCTTATTTCAATTATTTCCAAACTGAAGATTGATCAATAATGAAGGTATTTGCACGATTTTACTTTATACGTTTCATAAGAAAAAAGAAGCTATTAAAGCAAGATTGATACAAGATTTAGGTTATTCTTATAACAAACAAGTGCTGTGAAGCCATTTAAACAAGCTTGCAATAAAAAAGTAAAAGTTTGTAGAAGCAAATAAAAAAAAGTTGAAAGAGTTTGACAAGATAAAATTATTTTCTTTTTAGAATTAGGGGAAATAAAAAATGCAAACTATGTTGGGGATATGTTCGGCATTAAGAATAGGAAAGAACAAAAAGAAAAGCAAGAGAGAGAAGTAAAATCAAAAAGATTGTAAGGTAAGTTTATCAAAAAAGAAAAAATGAAATGCCTTTAAGATTGAAAGTAAACTCAAGATTTTTTATGAAGGCAGATACCATGAAGCAAACAATTCATTTTTCCGACATTATCATGTGAATTTTAAGGGAAAGTTGCGGTAACATGAAACGAATTGAGACTGAAAATGATGTAAAGAAAAAACAACATTTCAGTTCAAAACCGAAAAAAAAGCAAACTTAATCATCAAATTTTGTTTTCAGTCAGAAAAAAAATCAACGGCTTGGTTTCTTTTACATTAGAAGAAAAACATTCTCTGAAAAGAAAAATATGTTAAAAAAAAGGAAAAGAAAAAAAGTTGAATCATTTTCGTGAATAATTTTTCTTAGTAAATTTGAACAAAAATGACACATAAATATATGTTTTTTAATGCATTAATTAAAGTTGAACTAAAGATTACAATTAAAGTTGCGCAATATTTTCATTCAGATGAAACAAAATAATGTGATTAAATAAAAAAATATTTTAATAAGATACGTTTAAGCGTAATTATTTAAACATTGTAAACTTTAACATTTATATATTTAATGAATAATGATTCAATAAAGCGAATTGTTACTATTCAAACAAAGGCTGTAACATGTAAATAAACTGTGATTAATAAAGTGATTGAAACTAATTCTTAACCATCAAATACATCAATGAGAAAATCTGCCGGAAATAATGCAACATGAATAAATGCTGTGAAACAAGCAGAATAAGAAGATAAAACTTTGCGAAGATAATACAAAATTTTTATGAAAATATCAATGTTGTTAAGCATCTATATCACGCTGTATATAAGCTTTTTACAGTTTATCAACAAGGCAATGTTAATAACTTGCTGACTGAGAGCAATTGTATAGGCTGAAAGTGTACAGAATGGAATTAATTTTGCATCATCGTTAATTTAAATGAATGATTAAGATTTTTAACTGAAAATTATTTAGGATGAGCTATACAATAGATCCCAAAATATTTGGCGAGAATGTCTTCAGGGGGCGCAAGCAAAAAGGTTGGTCAATGGATCAGTTATCGGCAATGACCGGCAACAAGATCAGCAAAGCTGCAATTGCCAAGATAGAAGCCGGGCTGGTGATGCCACGCGAGAAGACAATCTGGCTTTTGATGGAAGCATTTGGTATGCGACCCGACTATTTCTTCAGAGCCGCCACCGTGAGGTCGAACATAACCGGGCTGGTGCGCAGCAGGGCCTATTTGAGCGAACGTGAGCAGCATATGATTCTGGAAGATGCAAACCAATTTTTGGAGGCCTATGTACAGATAGAGCAAATGAGCTTAAGCAGAAAAGATTTTGTGAATCCACTCAGTGAATTGCAGCCGGTGGTGGGAGATATGGACGCAGAAGATGCTGCCGATTTTGTGAGGCATCTGTGGCATCTGGGCGAAGGTGCCCTTGGCAGTGTGTGCGAAATTTTTGAAGAGCGACATATTAAGATACATATGGCTGATATAGAAATTGATTTTGAAGGCATGACAGCATTGATAGGCTCAGATGAGCCGGTGTTTATTATCAATAAAACCATCAATAGCGAACATAAACGCTTTACGCTGCTCTTTGAACTGGCAGGTTTGATACTCCGTTTTCCGGATGAGATGAAGACCAGTGAAGCAGAAAAGTTGTGCGCACGTTTTGCAGGGGCAGTTTTGTTGCCGGCGAAAGTACTATTCGCGCTGATAGGTAAAAAACGAGAGCAAATCTACCTGAGCGAGCTGATACAAATTCGAAACACCTTCGGGATTAGTCTTGGTGCCGCTATGCACAGGCTGCTCGAGTTGCGTATTATCGGCTTGCCACTGTACACGCGTTTTAAAACCTATATCCAGGATAATCCAAACGAAACCGGCCAGGGTGGATGTACTATTGATGAGAAACCACAACGCTTTGAACGACTTGTACTTCAAGCTTTGTCGCGAAGGATAATCACTTTGGGACATGCTGCTGACTTACTACAATGCAAACAAACCGAACTTGATCAGGAAATTAAATGGAGTAATACAATCTAAAAAACAAAATAGGATGAGAACAAATAATCAAACCCGGGATTTGAAATGGCGCAAGCTGGTGATTGGCGATGCCCTTTCGCTGAACCGTCTTAGTACAGAAGAGCTTAAGTTACTGCTTTCCTACCCCTACAGCTTTTATATATTACCGGAAGTATTGTATGAAGTCCGTGTACCAATTCAGGAATTGCTGATGTGGCATCGCAGCAAGGCAAAATTGATTTTGTGCACACTTTCGGCTTCCGAAAAAATCAAGGCAAATATGCAGCCAAAGCAAGGCAACTGGCAAACCGACAACTACTCGTTGTTTCTGGCACGGCGGATGAAAGCTCCCATGCTTGTGGGTGATGAATATTGGCGATTGCAGGCCAAAACAATGCCGGATGTCACATTCATACATACCGACCGCAATGACATGCTTAATTTTCTGCTGAAACTTAATGCAGGGTCAATGAAAAGAACCAATGTTCAAGTTATTGAATTTGAATCAAAAAAGATAGTTTGAAAATGGCAGCATCCGAAACATACAAAACAAGGTTGATGCGCAGTATCGTCATCTATGTCGTGCATATGCTCATGCTGTTGCTGCGGTTCAAGCTTCGTGAGCTGGGACATCAGCTTCGGGTGGGCTGGCTCAGGACTACGGGCCGGCGCCGGAAGGCCGCAATGATGGCAGCTCCCGACAAGTTGGCCCTCTTCAGCAGCATGCTTTCGCTCACCGAAGAGCTGCGACAAACCATTGACGACAGCATATTACGCGCTTTGCTGGATAAATTAATCTACAAAGGCAACAAGAAAATCAAGGTGATGGAGGCTTCGGTATATCCCCGAACCGACATCCATGCAACTAAAAAGAACAGGCATGGTGAGCTTCCCGATAAAAGCCACGAAACCTTTGTGAAGCTTGGCAAAGTCTCGCCGGGACTCTCACCGCCCTGACCCTGCCCACAACATGCTGCTGATACAGGGAAATCTGCAGCGCAGGCCAAAGATTGGCAATGTTGATCAATCATTTGTATTTCAACGACATAGATTAGTGATCAAAGGCATTAAAATGTTAAAGTGCCAATGAAAGGCCATGCTCATGTCGTGTGGCGAACCGGATATCCCTGCCGGGAAACCAAGAAAGAAGATTCATTTATTAACCGAAATAAAAGATGAAGCATGAAAAACGCTCATAGAAATTTCGACCAACAAAAGGCTGTTTCCATGCCTTCGGAGATACCACAAAGACTGTGTTGTCGCCGGCAATATGGATGTAAACGAGTAAATAACAAAATTAATTCTTTGTATTATGAAAATTAGTAAAACCCGTATTGAAAAATACCAACGAACGCTGAACCTCTTAAAGTCAGCCGAACAACTCTTTGCCCTCTACCCTGCTGATGCAGCGAGACTCACTGAGTTTGAAAACAAGTTGAACGAAGCCGTTTCTGCCTACAGCAATTCGCTGATTCCGGCGTCGGTGTACCAGAAGCAGCTGAGGGACCAAAGGGAACTTCTGCGCACGGATGCTGTTAACCTTATCGAAAGAGGCCTTGCCGTTGCCGGCGAACTGAACGATGTGCTGATGCTCGAAACATTGCGTACCTACAGCAGGCAAAGCAAGCGGGCAGCCACCTATGAACTACTGCAGATCACCGAACTGGTTTGTAAAAGTTTGACCGATCACCAGTCTGCGGCCGATGCCCTTGGCCTAACTGCTTCCTATATTGCAGCTGTGCGCAACAAGCTTCAAAGTTTCAGCAACCAGCAGGAACAAAAGACAAGGTTGTATGCAGGCCGCAAGGTGGACCGCGCAAAACTAAATGTGTTGCTGCACGAGCTACATGTGATGTTGCTGCTCTATATTGACCCGGCAGTGACCATGCACACCCAGCAGCAAGGCGACTTTTATGCACAATGGAAGAACCTGCGTGCGGTGGTGCGTCACCGTAAAAAAGCCGCAAGCACCAGCCAGTTGTCCAATGTGATTGGTACCGTGACCGATGCTGCCACAGGGAAGGCCGTTGCAGGAGCCCTTATCACAGTGGTTGAGCAGCAAGGTGTGGCCACGAGCGATGCCGATGGCATGTACCTTATCGAAGGGCTTCTCCCGGGCTGGATAACCATTGGATGCATGGCAACAGGCTACGCCGTTCCCGTGAACCAGCGCTACGAGATACACGAGAATGAGGAGCTTGAAGTTGATATTGAACTGCAAAGCAGTTCTGCCTCAGCTGCTTAAGCAGCATAAACGCATCCGGCCCAAAATCCTTGTCTGTTGCAGACAAGGCCTTTGGGCCGGATTTTTTTTAGATGAGGGTGGAGGGCGAAATCAAGGGGAATACCCCTATCAACAGCACCCAACCCCTATGCAATTGATATTACTCGAACAGTTGCATATAAGCTTAATTATTGACGCAGCCGGTCATTAGCGTTTATTTAGTAAGCGTTATAACTACGGTTCCTGAAAAGTTTCCGGAAGTCCCGCCAGACTCAGACCACGAGCCTGTGATGGTACTGTTTATAACGATCAAATTTGATGACAGCTGACCGGTGAACAAGGCAGTGCCAACCATATTTACCCCTTCGTCGGTCATATTAATACTTTCAGGATTTGCCGTGAGTTTGTTACCATTCACGGTATATAGCTGGCCATCAATGAGTAAATCGTTCTCCCCGGATTTAGTTATCTCGGTACTACCATTGTCGCTAAGAGGGGCAGTACCGATACTTTCACCGGCATAATAAAGTGTCAAACTGCCGGTTTGTGTATATTGCCACGTTCCAAGGTATTGATCCCGTGGGTCTGCTTCATCTTTTTGGCATGCGGTCAAAACTGTCAAAGTTGAAAAAAGTAAGAGGCTGATTATTAATTTAATGTTTTTCATTCTAATGCAATTAAAAGTTTATCCTATCAATTCGCCTTCCGGTTTCATCCTGAATAAGTGGTTTCCGGATGCCATATCACCAAAAAGGCATGGTTTGCACCACTTTGTACACAGTTGTGCAATAAAATTCCCATCCGGTTGCGTCAATAAAAAGATGCAAAAGAGAAGCAGGGAATGTGGCACAAAACTCCAATCTTTGCCTTTGATTGGTGTTATCTTTTTGCAAACAAAAATGTTATGAAATTTTGAATGTGGCAGTGTTAAGTTATAACATCAATACCAATAAGATCCATGCCGCCCATCCAAGTGCTTCCATCCCAATAAGTTGTCCTTTTGCTTTTTTCTTATAACAGCTCAGGTATTCAGGGTCGCTGAACTGCTCTTTGTTTTTCGACAATAAATAGGTTTTTTTTCCTTTTTCAGGTGTCGGCTCGGCCAAGGCAGTGCCGATCATGGCAAAAGGCCCAAACAATACGCCTAGCACAAAATGACCGCCTTTTTTTCCGTGATAATTTTCGGCATCAAGCTTCCCGTTGAGGCATTTATTCGGGTCACCATCGGCCATAGCCATATATTCGGTATATATTTTATCCGAGGTATTTTCAAATTGCAGAGAAAAAATTTCCGAAGCCGGAACAATATACTTTTTCCCATCTGCTTTGAACACTACTGCACAATCTTTAATCTTTGTGACTTTGCCTTCAAAAATCATGTCGTTGGTTAAGGTCAGGATGTCGGCTGCATTGGCTGCAAAAAAGCCCAATGCCAGAATGAATGCCAAAGTAATTTTTTTCATTTTTCAAATTATTAATTCCCTACTCGTTTGGCTTTTCGGTTACGCCTCGTTTGTATGGTTACTGAACTCCATTTATAATTAGGTGTCTTGCTACGTTTTTTGTAAAAACGCGTAATGCAGGCTTGGTGGTTCTCTTGATTGTGTCATAGGGTATCAATTGGTTTAATAAATAATATCATCTGTTACCGCTTTTTGGAGAAGGCATACCAGTGTCGTCATGATGTAATAAGTCATATGCTAAAGTCATCTTCTTTTGACACCACTTGGATGCTTCTTCCAACGGAACATCTTTTAGAACAGGGTGACAATGACCGGGGTGGCTGCATACTGCTTCAATTCTGATATCACATTCGATCAATAAATAAGGTTCGAGCCGAAAAAGTGCAGCGAGTTTTATGACCCTTATAACATCGAGTTTGATGTTACTATTTTCGAGCCGGCTGTAATTGCTTTGACTGATGCCAAGATGTTCGGCAACATATTCCTGTGTTAAGTTGTGAAGTTCTCTGAATCTGCGGATGTTTTTGCTTTTCATTTCAATTGTGGCAACGGGCTGGTTGTATTCGTTACCGCATGCAAATTTAGGCATTAATTGGAAAATCATGGCGGGATACTTAGTTCCCGGCAAAATACTTTGCACAATTCTTATGTAAAACATGCATAATTTATGCAGCAAGTACATATCTTATGTATTTCTTACATAACACTTTAGCTGTAACGACTTCTAATTTCGCCTAATTATTTCTACTTAACCTAAAACCCATTTTTATGAAAATGTTAAAAATTGTTATTTTTTTAATGCTCTTATTTGTTGTGCAACAAAGCGGCAAAACACAGAGCATTAACTATGGCTACGATGCTGCCGGCAACCGCACATCCCGCTCAATTGCAGTGCTGAAAAGCAATGAACCGAATCCTGCCGACACCTTGGTTGATGAGCATGAGGCAAAGCGTGAAGAAATACTGAGCGATGTGGAACAGGTGAAGGTATATCCAAACCCGGCAAGCGAACAATTGCACATTGTGTTGCCCGGCACAAGCGAAGCAGCTGCCGACTTTTGGCTCTACAACACGCAAGGTGTGCTGGTGGTGCAAGGCAAGTTTGAAGCAAGCGACAACACGCTCTCATTACAGGAGCACCGGGCGGGAGTGTATCTGCTGCTGATCAAAAACAACCAAAAAACAGAACAATGGAAAATCTTAAAAAAATAAACCCCATGAAAAAGCAATACCTACACCTTATATATACAGCAATCTTCGCATTGCTCAGCATAGCGCTTGGTGCGCAAACCGTGGTTCCAGGCAGCCTGCCGGGGCAGTTGAGCGTTTCGCCCACGGGAGCAGCCGTTTATACCATACCCATCGAGCTGCCCGAGGGCCGCGGTGGAATGACGCCACAGCTGGCGCTGCAATACAACAGCTCGTCCGGCGACGGCATCCTTGGCAAGGGTTGGGGACTGAGCGGGTGGTCGTATATCTCACGTGTAGCCGAAACACCTTATTACGATGATAAGGTTGGCAGTGTTGACTTTGTGAATGACGGCTTTGCACTGGATGGGATGAGGTTGATCAGAGTACCAAACACCAACACTTATAGAACTGAAATTGATGAAATTTCCAGAATCACAGCTTTTGGATTTGGTAAGAATGAAAGTTTTACCAATAATTATTTTGTTGTTGAAACAAAAACCGGATTAAAGAAATACTATGGTGCGACGGAAGGGCATGATTCAAGGCAGTACTTTGATGTGAATGTAAACAATCCAGTACGCTGGCATTTGGATAAAGTTGTTGACCTCACAGGTAATATGATACTGTATTATTACGATAGAGATACAGAAAATGGCGAATTGTATCTTAGCAAGGTAGAATATTCGAAGCATGAAAATTCAAGTGCTCTCAACAGCCAGACCTATTCTGTGCTGTTCGAATATAAGAATATTGATAATCAGGCATTTCATCTGACAACCTTCTTAAACCATGGAAGTAGTGCTTACAGATATGACGTTAAAAAAAGACTAATTTCTATAAAAGTTGAATATGCATCAAGTGAACAAATAAGCAAATATTTGATTGATTATTCAACAGGTGGTGTCTTTGATAATGAGTATCTTAGTTCGGTTAAACAGTTAAACGGAGACGAATCTGCATGCATTAATCCAATCACATTCACATGGAATTACAACAACGCTGACGACGCAGATCAGAAGCAAGTACTTATTGAGGAAAATATTTCCTTCCCAGGTTTACCTAATATTAAAATAGCTTGCGATGTAAATGGTGATGGAAGAACAGATATTATAGAAGCTAATCCCGGCGGGAATAATACACAAGTAATTATTAACAATGGCACAACAGGGGGAACAAAATATGTAGTTGATTATTTCACACCAACCAAAATTTGGATAGGAGATTTTGATGGAGATAGTAAAGATGAAGTTATTGCTGAAAACTCAAATGGACAAGTTGGGTTATATAAACTGTTTAATGCATCCTTCATTAAAATTGGATCTTACTTAAGTACTCAAATTTTATACGTAGGTGATTTTGACGGCGATGGACTTTGTGATGTAATTACGAAAGAGGGAACTTCAAAAAAATTCTGTGCAGGTAGTACCAATATATATTACCTTTTTGATAATAGCAATCGTAAGACCTTATCAAACCTGGATGATGCTGTGTACAAGCAAGGCAATTTTACCGGTTCATCAAAAACTAGCTTTATAAAGATTGTTGGAAATGAAGTGAAACACTATATGGTTACCACTTCAGATGCAATTACATATAATTTTGAGAATACGTTTAACTCTAATTTGTCTGGAGCTCCATACCTTGTTGATTTTGGAGATTTTAATGGTGATGGTAAAGATGACCTTATTGCCTTATACATGGATGGTGCGAACTACTCAACAATAATAAAATATGCTTATGGCGGTGGCTTTTCCGCTGTTGACTACAATATGAATTATGCTGTTTATTGGGGAGGCAATTTCCGAATAGTTGACTTAAACAATGACGGTTACTCTGATATAGTGTTCATTTCAAATCAATACTCATCAGGAGGAAAACTAATTGTTGAATATAAAAAGCTCTTAAAAAAACCTGGAATAGCATCTGGGTTTTATGTTGTTCAAGACCAAGTAGAAGTCCAGAATAATGGTGGTACTCCAAGCTTTAAAAACTATTATATTGGTGACTTCAATGCTAATGGTGAGAAAGATATGCTTTTTCAATTTTATATAGAGTTTAGCCAGGCATCAGGTCAGGAATCAGAAATATCTAACTCAACCTTAAAGAGATTACTTTTATATCCATCAGAAACAAAACTCCCAGAGGATAATATAATAAGCATAAACGACGGCTCGAATAATACAAGTTTTCTTGATTACGACACCTATCGAATTGATTTGAGTTTAGCATCGAGTTATTCTTTTCCGGTTGTTATTAATAAGCAACCATACACTAAATTAAAAATGATTTCAAATGCAGAGAGTAGTCAACCACTGAACACAATATTGCAAAAAGAATATAATTTTAGAAACCTTATTCTACATACACAAGGCAAAGGGATTTTAGGCTGCAAAGAATTGGAGGTGCTGGATATGGCAAATGGCACAAGAAACATCACGAAGAATAGTCTATACTCAAATGCTGGCAGAAACCATTTCGTTTATCCCTCCGAAATAAAAACGTATGGAGTTACCAGTAATGGCGATGTATTGCTCAGTGAGACCTACAACTCCGTATCAATAAAGGAAACTATATATAATGTACCCAAAATCTTTTTTCCGGTAACAACAAGCAGTTACACAAAATCCTGGGATTTAGATGGCACCTACAAAGGTATTCAGCTTGTGAAGCAAGACTTATGGAATGTGGATGAGTATGGCAATCTTTCGATGAAAGAAGTCCTTCTTGATGAATATAAAACAACGCCTGATGGCACCGATTGGAATTGGCAAGCCCAGTATTGGACAACCTTTAATCATGTGACCGATAATGGTAAATGGCATTCGCGATTAGCAAGCACAATTGTAAAAGCCAAGAGCTATGAAGAGGAGGATTGGAAATATGAATCTACAATAAATGATTACTATGAGAATGGCACGCTTAAGTTTACAAAAACAATCGCCGGTTATGAGCAATTTAATTCACCTTTGGTGAAGCAAATGAATTTTGAATACGATATCTATGGTAACCTCACAAAAAAGACTTTGAGCTCGCCAAACAATACGCAATTAGC
>DJWN01000142.1 GCA_002440975.1 Bacteroidales bacterium UBA6229 | reverse complement strand
ACTTCGGGGAAACGGTTTGTAAACGATACCACCCCAAAATAACGTCCATCGTGACTTAGCTTAAACTGTGGCTCGGCATTGGTGCGCGCCATAAAACCTTTGTGCGCAACGCCTCTCCGGTTTTGGCGTCAGCCAGCGACACATAAGCTTCCATGAAGCTGGTAGCCGACTTTGCCCTGCCATGAGGGATATGTTGCACGAAGATAAATTCGCCATTTTTACTGAAATCAATCTTGTAAACAGTATGATACAAGCCGTCCACAGTATATTTAAGCTTGAAGTTCTCGGTATCGAAAACACTTACCCTTTCTTTGAATTTGCTGTCGATTTTCAGTGACTTTTTGTTCTTCTTGTAGCGAGGATCTTTTTTAAGCTTGTTGGCATCAGGTTTATGTGAAACAGCAATCCATTGACCGTCAGGCGAAACAGCAATGGCAATGGTAGCATCAGTTACTTTAAAGGATTTAGCTCGTTTTGCATCTGGCAAGCACCAAAATACAATTTCATCACCAGAGATGGACACGGCAAACTGCTCATCCACAGTGATGATTACCTAATGATATTCCACAAATCGTTTGATCAGCTGCCCTGACTTTGCATCAATAACTTCAAACTCCACTTCCCTGTCATTGTTCAGGTTGAAATTGATGTAAAAAAGCTGCCTTAACAATGCGTAGGTATCTTTTGCACTGTAATGCACCTCGGAGCCTGCAAACCAGTTTGCCACATCCCATTCTGCTGTTACCTGTCTGTTTTGTAAGTCGTACAAATAGAAAGGATTGCTTTGTGTGCTGCTTATTGCGAGGGTTTTTTGATCATTCGACAAATCAATGCCTGATAAGATATACAAATCATCTATAATTACAACACGTTCAAAATCAGTATTAGTGCTTTGGCCTTTTATCGCAAAGGTGATCAGCAGTATTGCAATCTCAATGAGATTCTGTTTCCATGAGGTTTTCATGTGTTATTGTTTAAAAAATCACAGCACTTCAGGCTTGCAGAAGTGTTGAAAACCTCAAAAAATCAGGATAGCAAGCAGAAGTAGCTGTGAAAATAATTTTAGTCTGTCTTTTAAATTATCAGGTTTCAACAGCAACAAAAGTAGTTTTGGCCGGAGCAGATACTTCTACCAGAATATTCGTAAAATCAATCGGTTGTTTACCGCAGAAACGATTTGTTGTTGTTTGAATTAAACAGCTATAAGCTTGAAAAAATAAGGGTATAACAAACCAAATAGAAGTTATTCCACAAGGTATGAGACTAATAAAAACTGCCTCTTAGAATCAGCCTCAGGTTTCAAGGCAATTTCAGCTAAAAATCCTCTTTTTGAATGCGTTGGTGGTTATCATTGAGCAATTTAAGTGCTGCCGATCCATACCAGGGATACAGATCAGCCTGCAACAGCCCGTAATTTATGGCCGGATCTGCTTTCAACAATTCTCTCACTTCTGTGGTGTCGGTGCTGTTGATAATAAAAATCCCTCGGAACTGATCTTTGTTATTTGTGTAAAACGGTCCGGCCAAAACCAGTTTGCCTGCCTCTGCCATTACGCCCATATTCGCCATATGACCGGCAAACAGACTGTCTCTGATTTGTTTGTTTTCTTCCAATATGCTTCTGGTTCGCAGCATTACAAAGGTATAGGCACTGTTGCCATAAGCATCAGCATCCAGTTGGTTTGCCAAAAGGGAATCATATTGTTTTTCGTGCTGTTGCGCTATTAGCGAAGCACTTGTCAAATTGAGAATAACAATAAGAAAAGCAATATTTTTCATGATTGAAATTATTGTGATTCAGCTAATTGTCTCATTTCTTTCAGGTGTAACACTTGGTGGCCGCTCATCTTACTTTTGGCTGCAAGTAGCATCGCCTTAGCTACAAAAGCGGCCTGAACAGCTTTGTAATTTTCCGGCAGCAAAACGCTTAAAGGTTTCATCAGGGCTTTTCCGATTGCCTCACCCAAGCGAAATTCCTGTCTGGCTCCCAAAAGCATGGAGGGCCGGAAAAAAACTGTGGAAGGCAACTCAAAGCCGGCAACCGCCTCTTCCATTTCGCCTTTAAGTTTGGTATAGAAATTCCGACTCTTGCTGCTGGCACCAATGGAAGAAACGATTAGTAGTTTTTCCACTTTGGTTTCGGAACAATATTGTGCGGCCTTTACAGGAATGTCATAATCTACTTTTCGATAGGCATTTTGGTCGCCTTTTACTTTTTTGCTGGTTGTGCCCACGCAAACAAACACGGCTTTGCTTCCTGCAATGGCCTCTCTGAAGGCTGCTTCGTCCTGGAAGTCAATGATTTTTTGTTGAATTTTGTCATTTTCCAATACGACAGACCTACGGTTAAGGGGACGTATTATGTGAACAGATTCGTCATTTAGCAAAAGTTTGAGCAGTTCGCTCCCGATCAGGCCTGTTGAGCCAATAATAGTAAAAGTATTATTCATTCAGCAAATATATGTTTTGCTAAAGTAATGGAATTTTATTTTTGAAGAGATTTATTCAAACATGCCTTCCGATTAAATTGATAAGCTGGCCAGAAAGATAGATTAGATGTCAGGGCTAACGCCCCTTTTGGGATTTGTTGATATATCTGTTTCCTATGAAGATGTCAGGGCTAACGCCCCTTTGGGATTTGTTGATATATCTGTTTCCTACGAAGATGTCAGGGCTAACGCCCCTTTTGGGATTTGTTGGTATTTCAATTTTCTGCTACGAAGATGTCAGGGCTAAGACCCATTGTGGGATTCGAAAAATTGATAATTTCTGCGATAATATTATGGCTAACATCGATTTGTGATTACGCAGCTTGTTTCTTTTCTTCACTGAACAAAAGGGGCAGCGCCCTGACATCTTAGCAGCAGCAGCAGCAGGTTAATGATTTCAGAGGGGCAGCGCCCTGACATCTTAATAGCAGCAGTAGGTTAATGATTTTAGAGGGGCAGTGCCCTGACATCTTAAACAAGCTAGAAAAATAACAGAATTTATTGTTTAGGTTTGTCTTCAATTTTTATTTTTGTCCAAAATAATTCCAATCACAAAACAATCAACGAAAATGGCAAATTCATACACCCAACTCTATGTCCAATTTGTTTTTGCTGTTAAAGGAAGAGCAAACCTTATAAAAGAAACATTTCGTGATGAGATCGAAAAAGTCATATCAGGTATTGTTACTAATCACGATTCCAAAACCTACGCCATTTATTGCAATCCTGATCATGTGCATATTTTGGTTAGCATTCATCCTACAATTTCCGTATCTAAGTTAGTCGAGCAAATCAAATCAGGATCTTCAAAATGGTTAAATGAAAAACGTTATTTACCAGGAAAATTTAATTGGCAAGTAGGTTATGGAGCCTTTTCGTATTCAAAATCACAGATTGATCATGTTGTCAAATATATATTGAATCAACCCGAACACCACAAAAAAAGAACCTTCAGGGAAGAATACCTTGATTTATTAGAAAAGTTTGAGATTGAATATAATCCTAAATATCTGTTTGAATGGATTGAATAGCTATTTGGTGATTAGATTTTAGAGGGTGGCATGGCTAACGCCCCATTTTGGATTCATTGAAATATCTAATTCTTCTAATAAGATGTCAGGGCTAACGCCCCTTGTGGGATTTGTTGATATATCTGTTTCCTATAAAGATGTCAGGGCTAACGCCCCTTTGGGATTCGTTAAAATATCTATTTTCTACGAAGATGTCAGGGCTAACGCCCCTTGTGGGATTTGTTGATATATCTGTTTCCTATAAAGATGTCAGGGCTAACGCCCCTTTGGGATTCGTTAAAATATCTATTTTCTACGAAGATGTCAGGGCTACGCCCCTTGTGGGATTTGTTGGTATTTCAATTTTCTGCTATGAAGATGTCAGGGCTAACGCCCCTTTGGGATTTGTTGATATATCTGTTTCCTATAAAGATGTCAGGGCTACGCCCCTTTTGGGATTTGTTGATATATCTGTTTCCTATGAAGATGTCAGGGCTAACGCCCCTTTGGGATTCGTTAAAATATCTATTTTCTACGAAGATGTCAGGGCTAAGACCCATTGTGGGATTCGAAAAATTGATAATTTCTGCGATAATGTTATGGCTAACATCGATTTGTGATTACGCAGCTTGTTTCTTTTCTTCACTGAACAAAAGGGGCAGGGCCCTGACATCTTATTAGCAGCAGCAGGTTAATGATTTCAGAGGGGCAGCGCCCTGACATCTTAATAGCAGCAGCAGTTTAATGATTTTAGAGGGGCAGTGCCCTGACATCTTAATCAATGCAAAAAACACCAAAATCTATTGTTTACCAACAACCCCAAAAACCTTAACAACCAAAACATCTCCACTCATCCACGACCCATCACTTTCATTATCTTTGCACTCAAACTTCAAAGCCTATGAGCAGCAGCAATTATACAGCCCTGGATTATTTCAATCTTGACGAGCTTCTTTCGGAAGAACATAAAATCATCCGTTCCTCCATCCGCGATTGGGTAAACCGATCCGTAAAACCTATCATTGAGGACTATGCCCAACGCGCCGAATTTCCGATTCATCTTTTTAAGGAGATGGGTGATCTGGGTGCTTTTGGCCCTTACCTGCCCGAACAATATAGCTGTGCCGGCCTCGACCAAATGGCTTACGGGCTTATCATGCAAGAGCTGGAACGCGGCGATTCCGGTATCCGTTCGGCTGCCTCTGTGCAGTCATCGCTGGTGATGTATCCCATTTATGCCTTTGGCAGCGAAGAACAGCGTCAACGCTATCTTCCGCAGCTTGCGAAAGGAGAGCTGATCGGCTGCTTTGGCCTCACCGAACCCAACCATGGTTCCAATCCCGGAGGCATGGAGACACGTCTCCGCGATGCCGGCGATCATGTAATCCTCAACGGTGCCAAGATGTGGATTACTAATGCTGCCATTGCTGATATCGCTGTTGTTTGGGCAAAAGATGAACAAGGTATTATTCGCGGCCTGATCGTCGAAAAGGGGATGAAAGGATTCACAGCACCCGAAACGCATGGCAAATGGTCGCTCAGGGCTTCCATAACAGGTGAGCTTGTTTTTGATGAAGTAAAAGTTCCAAAAGCCAATCTGCTGCCCAATATCAAAGGACTCAAAGGTCCTATGATGTGCCTCAATAGCGCACGCTATGGCATTGCCTGGGGGGCTGTGGGTGCTGCCCTCGATTGCTATGATGCTGCGCTACGCTATAGTTTGGAACGCAAACAATTTAACAAACCACTGGCAGCATTTCAGCTACAGCAGAAAAAGCTTGCCGAAACAGCCACCGAAATTACTAAGGCACAACTGATGGCCTGGCGACTTGGCATGCTGCGNNAAACACGTCAGATTTTGGGTGCAATGGGCATCACAGGAGATTTCCCTATGATGCGTCATATGATGAATCTGGAATCCGTGATCACCTACGAAGGCACCCATGATATCCACCTGTTGATCACAGGAAACGACCTCACAGGCATTAGTGCTTTCGTGTAGCTTGAATCACCGGCTTATGCCGCACAACTGAAACAACACCCTGGCACCTACATTGCCATCCCAGTCGTTGTCGCCAGGAGCCACCTCACACAGATCAAAGCCAATCACCTGCTTGCCTGATTCTTTGATCTGGTTGAGCAGATACATCAGCTCTTCAAATTGCAGACCTCCGGGAACAGGCGTACCGGTATTCGGACAAAGCACCGGATCGAGGCCGTCAATATCCACAGAAATATATATTTTGCCAGGTAGTTCGGAAACCATCTGCTGTACCTGCTCGGCATACAGCCTTCCTTCAAACTGTTGCTTACGCATCTCCCTGTCAAAATAAACACTGATTTTTTCCTGCTTGAGTGCTGCAAATTCAGCTTCTTCGTGGCAATAATCCCTGATGCCCACTTGCACCAGCTTTTTAAGCTGCGGAAATTGGGTAACCACATTATAAAAAATGGAAGCATGAGAATATTCAAGCCCTTCGTATGCTTTACGCAAATCCAGATGCGCATCGATTTGCAAAACACCATAATCTTCCTGCTGATCATGCAACCACTGATGATATGCCAGCGGAATGCTATGATCGCCGCCCAGCAGGCCAACAGTTTTGCCCTTTGCCTTCCAGAAAGCGATACACTCTTTGAGCCAGGTGTTTTTCTTGATAGTTGCTTCGGTTATCCGCTGGTAAATGGGCTCAAACTTTTCAGGAAACTGTTCCAGTTCACCTGTTTCAGCTGCCTGTATGATGGTTTCCGCTTCCGGAATAAGTGCGTCATGAAGCTGACGTAATTCCTCAGGGAACTGATCCATCCAAATGCCTCTTTTCCAGAGGTCGGGATAATCGTGATGGTGCAGATCAACCTGCTTGGAAGCTTCATAAACTGCTGCCGGCCCGTTGGCTGTGCCCCGGCCATAGCTTGTGGTGAGCTCCCATTCAACAGGAATAATTATAATTTGTGCATTTTCGGAGGTAAATGGCAGTCCAAAAATACCCGCATCGGCGGAGGCTACGGCATTGGGATTAAAATTTTCCAGGATACTCATAGATTAGCTAAGGGTTTAAAGATAACCTTCGTAAAGTTTGTCGGCAATATTCTTTTGTTTTTCGGTGTCGTACTCGATAGCCATCAGTTTATTGTAAACCGTTTCCAGTTCATCGGCTTTTAAGAGAGTAGCCCAGTCGGCAGCTTGCTCGTGGACAGTACGTATGCGACACAGATAGCGCAGCAGGTCTTCATCAGCTGCATTTACAATCCATTGCAGTAGTTCGAGTTTTTGTTCGGCAGTATTCATAACATTCACTTTTGAACAAAAATAGTCTTTTATCCCGAACCAATGAAAGTCTGCTTTCAAACTATAAAACCTATTTTTGCAAAAAAAAGTTTTGGATCTTTTTTCAGCTTTATCTCCTCTTATGTTTTGCAGCCTGGCAAGTGGCAGTAGTGGTAACAGCTATTATGTAGGTAATGGCGACGAAGGCCTGTTGATTGATGCCGGCATCAGCAGTCGAAGAATAGTTAAGGCTTTAGCCGAAAACGGCATCAGCATGAGTCAAATCAAAGCCGTGCTGATTACACATGACCACAGCGATCACATCAAAGGTTTGACCACCCTAGCCAATAAATACAAGCTGCCAGTGTTGGCAACGCCCGATTGCCTGAAGGGTATCAGCCAACATCCGCTGACTGCCGAACTGGATAAAAGCCTGATGCAAACCATTAAAGCGCAGCTGTCGTTTAGGCTTTCAGGCCTGGAAGTTACGCCCTTTAGTGTGCCTCACGATGGCATGGGTAATGTAGGTTACCATGTGCGCAACAGTCATGCTTCCTTAACCTTAGCAACTGATTTGGGTGTTTTGACTGACGAAGCTATACATTATCTGAAAGCAGCAACAGCCATTGTGCTGGAATCAAATTATGATGAGGAACTTTTGCAAAAAGGCTCCTATCCTCCTTACCTTAAGCAACGTATCCGCAGCCATCAGGGACATCTGAGCAATGCTGATGCAGCTGCTTTTCTGCAACAACACTTTCACTCAGGTATTCAACAAATATTTCTTTGCCACCTAAGCCAACACAACAACCATCCTGAGCTGGCAAGGCAAAGTGCTATTGATGCACTTAACGGCTGCACGCCTGATGCCGGCAAACTGGTGACAGTGCTGCCACGCGGACAAAGATCGCCATTGTTTCATTTATAAGGATTGGTGTTTGGATCGTTACAGCTTATGATTAAAATGGCGTACCGATGTTATTGCAAGGTCGTTGAAAAAGTATTTTATTCTTTTTGCCCTTTGAAAGACCAAAGAGCGAAAGTCCTATCTCCTTATAATCGGTAGGTAAACTTTGCGAACCTGCCTGCCTTCAGCAGGTAAACTCTGACTGCGTCAGCAGGCAGGAAGAATTTCCCACGCGCTATGCAAATCTTGTTTTCCTCTAAAATTAGACAGGATTTAGTTTGTCATTTTTCTGTTAGAGAATTGATGCTAATTTTTCGTTTTAGTTGTTACTTATTTCAGCTTTCGTTTAACATATGAAGCACGGCACCAATCTATTATTCCTTCATTTTTTCAGGGTTTTGTCTTGAATCGAAAATATCTGTGATATAGATATTTACTCCGATTACTCGATAGATTATTTTATAATGTGAAACAACCAGACGACGATGATTTAGTCCTAAATGTTGCAGCAAAGGTTCTTCCTGTCCTTGCATGGGATGTTTTAGAAGTGTATCAGCAGCATCAAGTATCTGATCTCTGATTTCGATAAGTTTTTCATCGGTTACGTTTGGGGCTAAAAAATCTAAAACTTCATTCAAGC
>DJWN01000072.1 GCA_002440975.1 Bacteroidales bacterium UBA6229 | reverse complement strand
GTCCAGGAGTATTAGACCACCATACATCTTCAAAAGTCTCATAAGCCAGTCTCTTTTCATACTTATCAGTGCTGGAATTGAAAGTCCATTCAAAAACTGTAGGTTTTAGTACTTTTTCATTACCATCGGTTAAAGTGATTTGTTTTAGATAATTCTTTCCTGTGTTAGAATTTATCTCACCAAACAGGCCACCCCGCAGATATTCTAATTTCCATTGCTTTACGACACTTGATGATCCGGCTTCATAAAAACTAAGGGTAATACTTTCAAGCAACTTGCTAACAGTATATTCATACTTTTCATCATTATAGGGCATAAATGTGGTGTAGGAATGCTGCTTAATAATTCCAGTGTAATTAAACTTAACTTTATAATATTCAGTATTACTTGTTGATATATTTTCATTGTCTTTCGAGTAAATGATTTCCTTTAAATATAATTCACCAGTCTCCTGGGAGATATCATAATTATACTCAATAATATTACCCGAAAGATCAACAACTCGCTTAAGATAATAACGTATAGCCGGATTATTAGCACCATAAATCTGTTTGGATCCACTTGACCCATATATTTTAATTGATCCATCAGGAGATTGTACCTCAAAATATGAAATATCTTGCACTTTGCTATTTTTATCTAATGCTTTAGAAGGATTATAATGCAAAACACGTGTATTGTTATCCAATTCAAAACGATAGTAGTCTTTGTCCGTGGATTGTTGTACTAATATCAACCTATTTCCATCAATCGAAAAACCGTCACCCATAAAGTCAACACGACTAATTTTGCTTTGATATTCTTCAAGACCCTCATAATAAGGTGTTTCTGCTTCGCGGCCTACATACGACCAGCCACTTATTCCCCAACCTTTACCTAATACACCATCGCCAGCCTGGCTGTTATATTGCAGTGCTATCTGAGGCGTCATCCCGCCCCTTCCTTCGGGCAGGTCGAGTTGTATGCTGTAAACGGCGGCTCCGTTAGGTGCTACGTTTAGTTGTCCGTTCAGGGTTCCTACTTCCTGTGCCTGGCAAAACATGCTTAGGCTTATCAATATACCCGTGAGGAGTGTAATATAACTTTTCATTATAGTTTTCATTTTTAATTCCTGCTTTGTTTATTGTTTGATGATTTTCCAGCTGCGGCTTTCCTCACCGCTTACAAACCTGAGGTAGTATATCCCGCTGCTGTAATTGCTTAGATCAATGGTAAGGGGATTAGCAACTTCAGATTCGGGACTAACACTATAGAGCAGGTGGCCCTTGTTGTCAGTAAGGTAAAAACCCAACTGTTCAGTCGCTACATCGGCTTCAATAAAAAGCTTGCCTTTGGTAGGGTTAGGAAAAATCCTCATAGAAAAACCGGCCATTTGATCGTACAAGGCATTGAGCTGATCGCCAACTTTCAAATTGTCGTTGTCCTGTAAATCATCTTCTTCAATTAGCTCTTGTGCAGTCTTTTGGAGCACAATAGTTCGTCCAATACGGTTGCCGTTGTTGTCGTAAGCATAACTTACGTTTTGTTGTGCCTGGGCAAACATAGTTCCCATCAACCAGCACATAAAAATCAGTAAGGTTCTCATAAGAAGTGTAAGTGTTTGGTTATTAATAAAATATTAATTTCAACAGGGGTGATTTTAGTTAGTAGTTCCTGAATAATTAGGTCAGTGCTAAGTTCCGAATCAAAGCACTTATTGCTTATTCAAATAGCGTTTAAGATATACTGATAATGAATAAAATATTCTATATTTGCGGTTCTCACAAAGCAATAAACAATGGAAATTGGAGTAAAAGTGAAGCGTATCCGGGAGCTCAGAAATTATTCACAGGATTATATGGCCGATCGGCTGGGTATTTCGCAGGTAAGCTACAGCCGCATTGAAAAAGGGCAAACCAAGCTTGATATGCAGCGCATGCAGCAGATTGCGGAAATATTGGAAGTTGATCCCATGATGTTGTTTAATTTTGATGAGAGTATGGTGCTGAATAATTGTACTATTGCGCAGGGTTTGAACCATAACACATACCACAATTATTCGTTGGCCGAAACCGAACGCAATGCGCTGTTACAGCATATCCAAAGGCTCGAAAAAGAATTAAACGAACTTAGAAGAGAGAAAGCGTAGTAACATCCCATTATTGCACTGTGTAAGTTAGTTTTGGTATCTGGCATATACATCGAAGGGTATTGGTTTGATCACTTCGAAGGCCTTCGAGTCATTACATAAGACGTTCGAGTCTATCTTTAGCTTTTAGCTCCATCCCCGAGGCTTTTCGCATCTCCATTAATTCTACCGGGCTCTTCTTCTTTGGCTTTTGGTCTCGCTAAGCTGAAGCTATTGGCTCGATTTTATAGCCAACTTTCATTTTTCCTTATGAACTTCGAGACACCTTACGAACTTCAACTATTTTTCATTTTTCACTCGTCATTTTTCATTTTTTGTCTCTTGCCTCTTCAATATCCCCGCACTAATTTATACTGTTTCTAAATTAACAAAGGGCATTTATACTACTGAAAATCTTAATTTTATACTCATATTTAGACTCGTCCTAAATAGGACTGATTTTATCCGAATAATGAATATATCTATACATTTGCATATATCTATTTGTTAAAAATGTAACAGTAAAAGTTAATTGAAAATCAACGCAATATGTCTTCAATGAAAAACTTTACCACAGCAATTACCTTTTTTCTGGCCATTATTGCGCCACTGGTGATTGTTACGGTAGCACTACGTCAGCCGGATGGCGAAAATGCCCGGCTGGAAGTGCTAAAGGCCAAATACCCGATCGAACATCAGGCGGGAGTGGACCACAGCAAAATGGAAATCCTACAACAGGATTTTCAAAATCCGCACGAAATCACAGCGGCTTGTTTGAGCTGCCATACCGAACGCGGTCATGAGCTGATGCAAAGTGCGCACTTCACCTGGGAGCGCGAGGCTTATATTCCGGGGCGGGGTGTAACCTATCTTGGGAAAAAAAACCTGATCAATAATTTTTGTACGGGAGTGCAATCCAACGAAGGAAGCTGTATGAAATGCCATGCCGGCTATGGTTGGGACGATAAGGAGTTTGACTTCGAGAATCAGTATAATATTGATTGCATTGTTTGCCACGACAATACCGGAACCTACAAAAAAGCAGGTGGTGGAGCCGGTTATCCGGTAATGAGCGAAAATGGCCCTGATTTCAAAAATATCCTGGCTAATGTTGGCCAGCCGAAAAGCGAAAACTGTGGTGCCTGTCACTTCACAGGTGGTGGAGGCAACAACGTGAAACATGGCGATCTGGAGATGGCATTGCTCACCGCCGGACGCGATGTGGATGTGCATATGGGTGTTGATGGCTCGAATATGAGCTGTGTGGATTGTCATACAGCGGAAAATCACGTAATGAAAGGCCGTTATTATGGCGTTTCTTCCACCAATACCCAGCGTATGAGTTGCGAGGAATGCCATACGGAATTTCCACATCAAAAATCCATACTCAATGAGCACTCAATTAAGGTTTCATGCCAAACCTGTCATATTCCGGTTTATGCCAAAGTAAACAAAACCAAAATGACATGGGATTGGTCAACAGCAACCAGAAAAAAAGATGGCAAACCCTATGAAGAACTGGACGAAGAAGGCAATGCCACTTATGCTTCTATCAAAGGTGATTTTGATTGGGAGAAAAATGTAAAGCCAGAATACTTGTGGTTCAATGGAACGGCTGATCATCATTTGATGACAGACAGAGTGGATACCACACAGCCTTTCCTGAAGATCAACACCCTGAATGGTGAATACCGCGATCGCGACAGCAAGATTATTCCGGTAAAGGTTCATCGTGGAAGACAGCCATACGACACCGAAAACTTAACCGTTATCCAGGCCAAACTTTGGGACAAAGAAAAGGGGAAAGGCGCACTATGGCTCGATCTGGAGTGGGAACGCGCCATAGAAGAAGGCATGGCCTATGTGGATATGCCTTATAGCGGCAAACATGATTTTGTTGCAACGGAAATGTACTTACCTGTAAATCATATGGTTTCTGATGCTAGCGAAGCAGTAAGCTGTAAGGAATGCCACACACCTGAAAACGGCCGCCTGGCTGCACTCAACGATTTTTATATGCCCGGCCGCGACCGCAACGAATTGTTGGATTTTACCGGCAGGATGCTGTTGATCCTATCGCTATTTGGTGCTGCAGTGCATGCTGTAATCCGAATTATTTCTGCTCGTAAAAGTAATATGGCTCAAACCCATTAAAAACAAAACCTCATGAGTAACAATACAAAAAAAGCATACGTTTATAAAGGATTTGAGCGCTTTTGGCACTGGAACCAGGCATTGCTGATTTTTTTACTGGCAATCACCGGCTTCGAAATACACAGCTCCTACAACCTTTTGGGATACGAAACTGCTGTTGACCTGCACAACAAAGCCGCTTGGGCTTTTATTATCCTGATCATTTTTGCCATTTTCTGGCATTTTACAACAGGCGAATGGAAACAGTATATCCCAACAACGGAAAATTTACGGGCACAAGCCGAATTTTATCTCTTCGGTATTTTTAGAAATGCTCCTCATCCGACAAAGAAAACAGTCATTTCAAAATTAAACCCTCTGCAAAGGCTGGTGTATCTTGGCCTTAAAGTGCTGATAATTCCAGTTATGGTGGTGTCGGGTCTGCTTTATATGTTCTATCGCTATCCCCAGGACGGCGGCATCGAATTCATTAATATTGATAACCTGGAGATCATCGCCCTGATTCATACTTTTGGTGCATTCATTTTGATGGCATTTGTAATCGTACACCTGTATCTGATTACAACAGGACATACGGTTACTTCTAACCTCAAAGCTATGATTACCGGTTGGGAAGAGTTGGATGAAGACGAAAATGAAGCTGAAAAAAAGGAAAATGAAGATGCAAAAATGTAATACTATGACAAGGATAAAATTCCATTTGCTCTTGCTGCTACTGGTCAGTTTTGGCTTGCTTTCCGGTTGTAGTCAGCAAAATGATAGAGCTGTACAATCAGCTTTAAATACGATTTCTGGTGGAGACCTGGCAGCTTATTTCGAACAACACAGCAATTATATCAATACGCCAATTGCACCGGCAATTGTAAATGCAGCAGATGTTTACCGCAATCGTACGCACAATATCAAGGTTATCGACCTGCGTCCTGAAATCGAATTTGAATCCGGCCATATCGAAGGTGCAGTGAATATCCCGACAAAAGACCTGATGAGCTATTTTCGCAATACGATTGATGCAAAGGCTTTTGATACGATTGTTTTGGTTTGTGCCAAAGGACAAACGGCAGGTTTTGCTACCGGATTGCTTCGCCTGCTGGGTTATGACAACACCTTTAGTCTGCGTTTTGGAATGAGTTCGTGGAACAAAGCCATTGCCGAAGCTGGCTGGGATAAAAGTGTGGGTAATGAGTTGGTTGGTAAACTGGAAACCGAAAATTATCCCAAACCTGCCAAAGGCACTTATCCAGAAATTGAAAGCACAGCAAGTCTGCCCCTTGAAATTGCCTTTGAACGTGCGGATACCTTACTAAGCAAACCAAGCAAAACGTATTTAATCGATTAC
This sequence comes from Bacteroidales bacterium UBA6229, assembly GCA_002440975.1. Taxonomy (GTDB): domain Bacteria; phylum Bacteroidota; class Bacteroidia; order Bacteroidales; family F082; genus UBA5536. The sequence goes on along the minus strand of DJWN01000072.1, from coordinate 17,923 downwards.
AAAGCCATTACCGGGAATCCGGGAAAGTATTTTGTAATCAATTACTGGCCTGAGGATAAATACCTGAATCCCGGCCACCTGCCCGGTTCGATGCAATACACCCCAAAAAAAGCCTTACTCACCACTACCGATCTGAGCACTTTGCCAACAGATCAACCCATTGCCGTGTATTGCTTCACCGGACAGCACAGTGCTACTGTTGTGGCCTACCTCAAAATGCTAGGCTATGATGCCTATTCCGTGAAGTTTGGCAGCAACGCCTTTATCAATGAAACGCTGAAACAAACCGAAAAGAAAGCCGGTCATTACTGGTCTGATATTCACAAAAATAATTTACCCTTATCCACTACTGCACAGCCTGCTGCTGATGATGCGCCGGCTGTAGAGATTAAATCCGTGCAGGGTGGATGCTAAAAAACATAAATGCAATGGAACAAAAACCTAAACCGTATATGAACCCTTACCTGGCCGGATTTCTGTTGGGCTTGGTTTTGCTGGCTTCATTTTTCATCACCGGGCGCGGATTGGGCGCAAGTGGTGCAGCCAAAAGTGTTGTCATAGAAACGATTGGAAACATTGCACCGGATTATGCGGAGCAAAACTCCTTTTTTGCTTCCTTTTTTGCCACAGGCGATGGCCGACCAATGAAAAATTGGCTGGTTTACCTTACAATGGGGGTACTTGGTGGTGCTTTTTTTAGCGGTTTTATGTCGGGACGTGCAGGTTTTGCCATCGACAAAGGCCCGCGCATCAGCAATGCTAAAAGACTGATTTTTGCCGGCCTTGGAGGAATACTTTTTGGCGTGGGCTCACAGTTTGGTCGTGGCTGTACCAGTGGTGCTGCCCTCAGCGGAATGGCTGTGCTTTCCACAGCAGGATTCCTTACGATGATGGCCATCTTTGGAACAGGATTCGTCATCGCTTACTTTTTTAGAAAACTTTGGATTAACGGATAAAACTAGTAATTATGGGACCCTTAATTCCTCAAGGATTTGTAAACCCCGACCTGAACCTTTTCTTTGCTTTTGTGATTGGTTTGGGCTTCGGCTATGTGCTCGAGCAGGGCGGATTTTCCAATTCGCGCAAACTGGCGGGTATTTTTTACGGCTATGATTTTGTGGTGCTGCGGGTGTTTTTTACTGCCGCTATCACTGCTGCCCTCGGCCTGTTGCTGTTCAACTATATGGGCTGGGTAAACTATGATTTACTTTATATCAACCCTACCTATCTGTGGTCGGCACTTGTAGGCGGTGTGATCATGGGATTTGGTTTTATTTTGGGCGGTTTTTGCCCCGGAACCAGCATGGTAGCCGCCGTTATCGGTAAAATTGATGCTATGGTATTTGTACTGGGACTGATGATTGGAGTTTTCTTTTTTGGTTCATTTTACGATGAGTTTGCACCGCTTTATACCAGTGGCGATTTGGGTAGCGTATTCATTTTTGATACCCTGAATATGGACCGCGAATGGTTTGTGTTTTTGCTTGTATTGGTTGCACTGGCAGCCTTTATCGTAACACGCAAAATAGAAGACAAGGTGAATGGACTGGAGCCTCGCCAAGGTTTGTTTGCTCCATTATATGTGGGTCCTTTTCTCCTGATGATCGGTGTGGCTGTGCTGATTTTGATCTTGCCCGAAAGCCCACGTGCTAAATGGTTCGAAACGGATGCCAAGACCATTCTTACAGAAGCTGCCGAAGGAAAACAATTTGTGGAAGCAGATGAACTGGCTTATAAATTGCTCAATCCTAAAGAAAACAATTTCGTACTGGTTGATGTGCGCAACGATGCGGCCTTTGCTGAGTTCACACTACCCGGTGCTATTCATATTCCAACTGCTAAAGTGCTTGATATGGGGTATAAAAAACTATTGCAAGAAAAGAATCAACCTGTGCTGTTTTTTGGTTTTGACGATACCGATGCCAATCAGGCATGGCTTGCACTGAGAAGAAGCGGACTGAAAGAGGTCTTCGTGCTCGAAGGCGGATTGAATCAGTTTTTCTATCATGTTTTCCAGGCCGAAAGCAAGCCCGGCAAATACAACGAAATGCAACAATTCGAAGCACGTTTTATTGAACGGGCTCGCGAAGCTTTTCAATCAGGGGAGGCCGCACAAAAGATCAATAAAAAAGCCAAACCCGTGACTACCATCATCGAAATGGAAACCCCGCCGGCTGGTCAGGGAGGTTGTTAACATAAAAAAACTTTTGCAATGAATACAATCAATGATAAAATGCTTGCCAATGCCGCACTGCTTTTTGTGGCGGCACTGGTATTTGTGATACTAGTGCAATGGGTGCTGGCACCTTCGTATAGCCTTACTAACGAAGCAGTGTTGGAACAAACCGCACACGAAAATATACTGATAAAGCCACAGCAGTTAAAAGCCATGCAAACCGATCATTCGCTGAAGGCATTTACCCTGCTTGATTTGAGTGGCAACCTAAAAAGCAAGGATGCTTTTGGCTCAGTGCTTACAGTTCCTTTCGCTAATCTGCTGGATTCGGATCAGCTGAAAGCCATCAAAAAAGCAGATCAGCTGCTGGTGGTTGGGGATAAAGAATCGGAAGCCTTGATGGCTGTGCAACTGCTGATGGCCAAAGGCGTAACCAATATCACTGCTTTGGCCAATGATGCTGCCTTTGCAGATCAGGTTTTGGAGCAGGAATTACAAGCTGAGTTTTACAACGCCCATGCCGAAAAAGCCCGTTTTGATTACGGCAGGTTTTTAAAGGCCACCGGAAACGGGCAGCAAAAAGCCGCCAAACAAGCCGAAGTGCCCGGCGCTGTGAAAGTGGTGGCAGCTGCTGGTGGTTGTTGAGGGTGCCTGAAAATAAACTTTCAGGGCAAATTCAGAACTCAGTGATCGATCACCACTTTTGAGCTTGCTTTTCGATTATCACTCTCAACAGACAGGAGATAAAAACCCTCCTCAATCCCTGAAATATCAAGCTGGAATGAAGGAGAGAAATTTGAGACTTCCTGATGCAGGATAGTGCGGCCAAAAAGATCGGACAGTCTGATCCTGATGTTTTGTTGCAGATCGAAATTGCGCGAATTGGCACCCAGTTGTTGGTTAGTCGGGTTGGGGAAATGATGGATGGTGGGGTTAGTCATTTTTGCTCACTGAGGTAAAAGATGTTTCCGGCAAGGTGTCAAAATTATTTCCATGAAAAAATGCAGCTGTTTAACTACTGGAACCCAAATCTTTTTTTATACCTTTAGACCATAATAACCAAACAACTGGCTTTATGGATCAAGCATACACCAGTTAATTGCAACACTTTTGCATCTGGCACTACAGAAACATAGCTGTTTTTTGGGATAATAACAACATTTACATGGGATAAAAGTAAAGCTTGGAAATCTTGATGCTTAGAGCATTTGCACCTTGAAAATATGCAATTCCTCTAAAGACTATGAGTTTCCTAAACTTGATAATCAGGAGAAGGATGGTGATTTTACGAGTGTTCTTCATAAAGCTTTTCAAGATGTTTTGAAAATGGTGCTTTATAAGAGATAGTGCCAGGGGAAATGGGTTTACTAATCAATATTTAATGAAATTCAAAAATAGTTTATGACCAGCGAAATTCTCATATACAAAAACCAAGACGGCAACATCAAAATTGATGTACGATTGGAAGAAGAAACTGTTTGGCTTAACCAAACTCAAATGGCACAATTGTTCGGAAAGAACAAGCGCACTATTTCAGAGCATATCAGAAATATTTTTAATGAAGGAGAACTGGACGAAAATATGGTAGTCCGGAATTTCCGGACAACCACTCAACATGGAGCTATTCCGGGCAAAACGCAAGAGCATGAAGTAAAAGGCTACAATTTAGATGTCATTATATCGGTCGGCTATAGGGTAAAATCAATGCAAGGAACGCAATTCCGTATATGGGCAACGCAGCGATTAAAGGAGTACATCATTAAAGGCTTTGCGCTCAATGATGAACGTTTTAAATCGGGTAGTTCAATGAACTATTTTAACGAACTGCAAGACCGTATTCGGGAAATACGCCTGTCAGAGAAATTCTTTTACCAAAAAATAAAAGACATCTATGCCACCAGTTTAGACTATGACCCGAAAGATGAAAAAACCATTGAATTTTTCAAAATAGTACAGAATAAATTGCTTTGGGCAATCAGCCAGCAAACCGCAGCCGAATTGGTTTATCGGCGGGTGGATGCCAGTTTGCCTTTGATGGGTATGCTGTCTTATGACAAAAAGCAAGTTGCTTCCATTAAAAAAGCCGAAGTGAGTATAGCCAAAAACTATTTGAATGAAGATGAAATGAAACTTTTAGGCTTGTTGGTAGAGCAGTATTTGGCTTTTGCCGAAACAATGGCACAACAACAAACCCCAATGTATATGAACGACTGGATTGAACGCTTGGACGGAATATTGAAAATGAATGGTCGGGAATTGCTCACTCACGCAGGAAAAATTAGTCATCAAATGGCATTAGAAAAATCAGATGATGAATATAAAAAGTTTAAAGAAGAACAAAAGAAACTTGAAAAAGAGCAGAGTTTAAAGGAAATCGAAGCGGATATTAAGAAATTGAAAATGTTTTGAACAATGATAAAAAAGATTATCCTGAAAGTGAATTGTTCTGCCATACACAATTGCAGTTACTCATAAATTGTTCATTTATTCGATGATTTCAACCAGTGCTATACCCATTAAACCTCACCACCTCCTCAAAGTTTTTTCTGATTTTCTGTCTTTGGCGATACGCTTCGGGCGGGTAGCCCAGTGTGATTAAAAGTGCCAGGCTTTTATTTTTGGGTATTTGCAATAGTTTTTTAATGCCGGATTCATCAAACCAGCCCAGCATGCAAGTTCCCAGTCCAAGTTCGGTGGCTTGCAGACAAAAATGTTCGGCGGCAATGCCGATATCCATCAGCGGAAACTCCTTCTTTTTGAGCCGACCCCCCAGTTCGGTGAGCAGTTTTGGTTTTTCCAATACCAGGGCAACCACAACAGGAGCCTGATCTACAAACAGATTGAAGGTTTTGAGCGGCCCGCTGCTGAGGGGTGCAAGTTGTTTTAGTAATTCATGATCATTCACCACCACAAAAGTCCAGGGCTGGCTGTTGCTGGCCGATGGTGCCAGACGGGCAGCTTCGAGGCAAAGCCTCAGCTTTTCTTCCTCAACCGCTTTGGCCTGGTATTTTCGCACACTCTGTCGCTCAAGAATCAAATCCTGAAACTTCATGGCTTTATTCGTTTAAAGTGAAAATCCTGCACCTTGTTACCGGCTGTGTTTTCGGTTCTGGCCGTGAGGATGCTGTCGTTTTCAAAGGAATAAATGATACGGTTCGGATAGTCGTGTGAAAGGTTTTCGAAAATCCAGCTGTTGCCTGATTTTTCTTTCAAGGGGAAAGCTATAATTTGTCCATCGTTTTGTCCGGAGGCCAGTGCTTCATAAACCCAATTTCCTTCTTTTTTACTCAATCGCATTGTTTCCAGTATCAGGCTGTCATTTCCTTTAAGCGTAAAACCCTTTCCAGCCAGACTTGAGTCGGCCATCAAAGTCCATTGCTCATAAAAAAGCGGACCCTGTTCGGTTTTCCAAACGCCCTCCAAATCAAATAAACTGTATGAGGGTCTATTACAACTTTGTAAAAATACCAACGTAAAAATCATGAAGAAAAGCCTAAAAGCAGGACTGTATCTCATGTGTTTACTTTTTTTGTTGCAGCCTTTGTTTTAGCTCAGCGGTTTGGTTTTCGAAGCCTTTTTTTCCGAGCAGGGCAAACATATTCTTTTTGTAGGCTTCCACGCCGGGCTGATCAAAAGGATTCACCTCGAGCATATATCCACTTAACGCGCAGGCCATCTCGAAGAAATAAATCAGTTGTCCGAGTATATCTTCCGATACTTCGGGAATCCGGATGCGGAGGTTTGGCACGCCACCATCCACATGGGCCAGCGTAGTGCCCAGTTCAGCCATCAGGTTGACTTCCGAAAGGCGTTTGCCGGCAATATAATTCAGTTGATCCAGATCAGAATCTGCTTGCGGGATGCGCAACTCATGTTTAGGTTTTTCAACAGAGATCACCGTTTCAAAAAGCTTGCGCAAACCGTCCTGAATATACTGCCCCATCGAATGCAGATCGGTAGTAAAACCAACCGATGCAGGGAAGATACCTTTTTGGTTTTTGCCTTCGCTTTCGCCATAGAGTTGTTTCCACCACTCACTGAAATAGAATAGCTTAGGCTCATAATTGACCATAATCTCATTGGTCTTGCCCTTCTGATACAAAGCCTGCCGGGCAGCAGCATATTGAGCGATAGGATTGCCGTGAATCTTTTGCACGGCCCGACTCATGGCTTCCATTTTGCGGGCTCCGGCTATCAGCTCATGGATGTTGATTCCGGCCATGGCAATAGGCAGCAAACCCACGGGAGTGAGTACCGAATAGCGCCCTCCCACATCATCAGGAACCACATAGCTGGTGTAGCCTTCGCTGTCGGCAAGCAGCTTGAGGGCACCGCGCGATTTATCGGTGATGGCTACAATGCGTTTGCGGGCTTCTTCCACTCCATATTTTTGTTCGATATGGGTACGCAGCATCCGGAAAGCAATCGCAGGCTCTGTTGTTGTACCCGACTTGCTAATTACGGCCATGCTGTAGTCTTTGTTATTGAGATAATCCAGCAATTCGGCCAGGTAATCCTCACTGATGTGATGACCGGCATAAATGATTTGTGGGGTATCTTTTTTTGTGGCGAAATAACTGTTCAGGGATTCAATCACAGCGCGCGCACCCAGGTAGGAGCCGCCGATACCAATCACAACAAACACTTCCGATTTGGTTTGTAAGCTTTTTGCATGAGCACTGATTTGGTCGAGCAAATCATCCGGGGTGGACGAAGGAAGGTCAACCCAGCCCAGGAAATCGTTTCCAGCTCCGGTTTTATTGTAAATCTTGCGATAGGCAGAGATCACCTGACGATCGAAGGCATTGAGTTCTTCTTTGGAAACAAAGTTGTAAAGCTGATCCAGTTCAAGTTTTAGATTGATCATATTGATGATTTTAGGGCGAGTTATTGCCTGCGAAAATACGAATTAATGTCATTTCCCTTTGAAGCAAAAACTGCTACCAAATGATGCAGTAAGTTCTTTTCTGGCTTCTTGCTAAGAATGAAATATTTTTACATGCAGTGAAATTGTAGTGATGAAGTGAATCAGAACGTTTCTTTCAAACAGGCTGGGAGCATTTTCAGAAAGTTGATACATGAATCATAGTCCAACTCATAAAAATTAACGCCAAGATTTATCGTCTCAAAATAATAATCCTGATGTTTTTTGTAATACTCTTCTGAAGGAATCATCCAGAAATCCCGTCCTGATTTTTCGGCAATAAACCACTTTTCGAGCAGACGGGCTGCCCTGCCATTACCGTCACGAAAAGGATGGATGTGTACGAAGCGTAGATGAATGAGCGATGCAAAATAAAATACCTCTGTTTCATTTAATGGGCTTCGCAGCAAAGTTTCCAAATCACTAAAAAAAACTTTCATTTCCTGTGTAATAAACTCAGGTTCAATGGCTAAATATACCAGTCCGGTTTTCCCGAAAACCCCAACGGGCTCAGTTCGGTATTTCCCTCTTTTGCTTCTGATTAGCAGGGTGTCAGAAAAAATTTTGTGACAGTGAAGCAGATTTGTTTCGTTCAATTTATTGTTTTGGGCATATTCATATGCTTCAATGAGATTCTCTATTTCCTCGATTTCTTTTCCTGCTTTGAATTTTTCTTTATTCATTTCATAATTCATAAAGGAATTAAAATCAATGCTATTGCCTTCAATATTAGAGGAATATACAGCTGATGCCTTAGTAAGATACTGAAACAGATTGCGCTTTTCCGTAAAATTAAAATCGCTGATTAATTGCGGAATCTGATCTCCGATTTGATTTTTGTAGAGGTCAAGGTATCTCCGGTTAGTAATTCTCATAATCTGATGCTTATGCATACAAAAGTACGTTTTTTAGCACAGTCTAAGCGGTTGTTTTGAGTAGGCTGATTGGGACAAAAAAAAGAGGCGGGAACCACTCCGCCTCTCTGAACCAAAAACCAAAATTTATGAAACCCTTTTTACGCACAATGTATTACATAAATTCTTGGTAAACCAAAATTACATGGGATTGTTAAGAACTGATGCAAAAATATATCAAAAAAATCCGATGGGGTGTTAATGAAATCTAACAGTTGTTAACAATTGTTAATGGTCTGTTATTCATGCAGATGAATGCGCTAATTTTGCTTTATGAATAAACAGCTGATAGCCGGAATTATTGTTGTGATGACCATCGCGCTGATTGGGTTGATGGGCATACAGGTGTATTGGATTGGCGATGCTGTTAAAGTAAAGGAAGCCACCTTTGTACGCGATGTGAATCAGGCTATTTCGCACGTTGTGGTCACGCTCGAAAAGGAGGAGATGCAGCGGCAGTTTCAGCGGCAGCTGCAGCTGATGAACCGGCGCGCCAATATCCTTTCGGCTTATGATTCGGTAAGTCATAGCCTAATGAGCGAACTACAGAATCCTATGACGATTGCTGAGTATCAGGCTTTTCTGCGGAAAACCGTGATTGCTCAGGACATGATACAGGACATGATTTTAGGTTATCGGCAGGCCTCTTCCGCAGGGAATGAATTGGATCCTGTACGAGTTGATTCGATGATCAGAACAGAGCTCAACCGGCACGGTATTAATACTACTTATGAGTTTGGGATTTACAGCCCGGCCCGCAACGCCATGCTGATTCAAAAAAGTGGTCGCTATCCGCAGCAACTACTCACCGAAGGCTTTGCTTTTGAGCTTTATCCTACCCTCGCCAGCCCCAGAAAAGCCCAGCAATTGCTGATGTATTTTCCTAACGAGAAACGCTTTTTGATGAGTCAGCTTTGGGACTTATTGGGCATTTCAGGCTTGTTGATTTTGATTATTATCTTGAGTTTTTCGGCCACCATCTTCACCATTTTTCGTCAGAAGAAACTCTCGGAGATGAAGAGTGATTTTGTAAACAATATGACGCACGAATTCAAAACTCCAATTGCCACGATTGGCTTGGCTTGTGAGGCTTTGCGCGATCGTGATGTAGCCAAATCAGAAGATTTGTATTCTACCTACATCAGCATGATTAACGAGGAAAACAGAAGGCTGGGCACTATGGCCGAACGCATTCTGCAATCGGCAGTGATGGAAAAGGGCGAGTTGCGTTTGCATAAGGAATCCGTTGATCTGCATGAGATTGTAATGGATGCCGTGAGATCAAAAAAATTGCAGGCTGATCAAAAGCTGGGTGAAATTTATACTGATCTTGGTGCAGAAACCACTTTGGTTGAGGGCGACAAGGTTCACCTGAAAAATGTGGTTTTGAACCTCCTTGATAATGCGATCAAATATACCGAAAGCAAACCCCATATTCAGGTTCGTTCACGCAATATCCCTCATGCCATCGAGATCAGTGTGCAGGATAATGGCCCGGGTATCAGCAAAGCCAATCAAAAGCGTATCTTTGAAAAATTATACCGCATCCCCACAGGCAATATACACAATGTGAAAGGCTTTGGATTAGGGCTTAGTTATGTAAAAGGCGTTGTGGAACAGCATGGCGGAACAATCAATTTGAACAGTGAACTTAAAAAAGGATCGACATTTTTTATCCGGTTGCCACTCAATGGCGCAGCATTAAAATCATAAAGCTATGGAACAACAGATCAGGGTTTTATTAACGGAGGACGACAAAAATCTGGGCACTATCCTCAAAGCCTACCTCGAAGCAAAAGGTTTCCCTACGGTATTATGCACCGATGGACAGGAAGGCCTCGAACGATTTAAAAGAGAGGATTTTCAGTTTTGTATATTGGACGTGATGATGCCGGTGATGGACGGCTTTGCGCTGGCAGCCGAGATCAGGAAGCTGGATCAGAAAGTGCCTTTGTTGTTTTTGACGGCCAAGACTTTGCAGGACGATAAGCTTCAGGGTTTTGAACTGGGGGCAGATGATTACCTCACCAAGCCTTTTAGCATGGAAGAGCTGTTGATGCGTATGAAAGCCATTTTGCGCCGCTCGGCTGAAGATACGGTGCGTCCAACCCATTTTGAGCTGGGCGATTTTACCTTCGATTACAACCGCCAACTGCTGATGAAAGGAACTGAAGAGAGCAAACTCACTTCCAAAGAGGCTGAACTACTGAGGCTTTTATGTGAAAATATGAATAAAGTGCTCGACCGTTCAGTGGCTTTGAACAAAATCTGGTTTGACGATTCCTATTTCAATGCGCGCTCAATGGATGTTTACATTACCAAGCTTCGCAAATATTTCAAAAATGATCCAAAGATCGAATTAATGAATGTGCACGGCGTTGGTTTTAAACTGGTTGTGAACGATTAACGTCCATTCAGACTTACTTTTTCGGGAAGGTTAATATTTTTGGAGGCAGGAAAAAGTTCGTAGCTGGTGTCGTTGATGATGTTCCAAAAGTTATCAGATCCGGGCCCTTTATCTTTGTTGGTCAGTACGATTAGAGTCTTTTGTTGTCGCATATCTCTTAAAAAAAAGCTTCGGAAACCTTTCCACCAGCCATAATGATAAACAGTGCTGTCGGCATCTCCGCGGATACGCCAACCAAAGCCATAATTATCTGCTCTTCGGCGATGGCGAGGACTTCCAGGCGTAAAAGCCTCTTTGAGCAGGCTGTCGTGAACCAACAATCCGTAATCCAGTGCCAGGTTGAATTGGTATAAATCTTCCACAGTGGAAAACATGTTTTTATCACCCATTACTCCGTTAAGGTAGTCGTTGCGAACATGTATGGCGCGCCAGCCGCGATGATCGTAGCCCGGCACCCCGATTTCGATATAGGCCGAAACCACCGTATCATCCCGCATATTGTAGATCTGTGAATTGTTCATCCCCAGCGGTTTAAAGATATGCTGTTCCATAAAGTCTTCAAAGTGTTGGCCACTAACGCGTTCTACAACCGAAGCCAGCAGAGCATAATTGGTATTGCAATAATGAAAACCGCGATCAGGCTGAAAATAAGGTGATGGCTGGTGTTTTATAAAAAGTTCAATCATCTTTTCATTAGTCAGCGGGATGGTTTTGTCTGTCCATTTTTCATGTGCCAGCGATTGATAGCGCGACAAGCCAGAGCGATGGTTGAGCAATTGCCGCACAGTAACACCTTCGTAAGGCCATTCCGGAATGTATTTTCTAATGTCCACATCGTATTCCAAAAGGCCATCCTTACGCAGGATCATCACTGCCATGGCGGTAAACATCTTGGAAACCGAAGCCAGTTCAAACTGACTGTCGGGCTGCAGGGAATCTCTTTTGCGGCGTACATCGGCAAAGCCATAAGCTTTTTCAAAAACCAATCGACCTTTTTCGGTGTAAAGAACCGTGCCATTGAATCCCGTAAGCCTAACCAAGCGTTTGAAAATACTGTCGAGCTGATGTTGTTTACGACTTATAAGTGCTTGATCCATATCCAGATACAAGCTGTCCGGCACAAGCAACGGGATGGTATCAATGGCATGAACTACCTGCTCGTTTTTAGAGGAAGTGGGTTTGCAACTACTAACAAACAAGACAGTAAATATCAGTAGAAATAAAAATATTCTGAATCTCCAAACTACCATTACATCAAGCAAAATGTAGAAAAACACCCTGCAAAAGTACAATATGAAAGCTAAACTAATGGAACAATTAAGGCATCGGCAGGCTTTTCATTAGGAATTTTTAGGATAAATGAATCAAAAACAGAATTAAAGGTCTTGAATCAAGGCATTTAATTTTTCTGAGATTTTGCAGGCTATTTCGGTGAGTCTTTCGTTGCCGAGTTGTTTAATCATTTCTGCCGGATCCATAGCCGCTACTTCTACCTTGCCCTCTGCCTGCTCGATTACCACTACATTGCAGGGAAGCAAAACGCCAAGCTGTTCTTCAAGACCCAGCACTTCGAAGGCAAAATTTGGATTACAGGCACCTAAAATGGTATAGCGTTTATAGTCAACGCCTAATTTTTCTTTGAAGGTTTTGTCCATTTGAATGGTACTCACAATACCAAATCCAATATTTTTAAGTGCTGCCTCAAGACGGAGGATCAGTTGATCATAATCTTCGTTCAAAATTTTGCTGAAAGCGTATTTCATAATCGGTTTTTATCATTAAACCAACAGAAAGGCAGTTTTGTTTTAAGTCAACATCACTCTCCTTCCTGAATCAGCTGAAAACCACCGGATATCAGTATTTTAGCGTCCTCAGCAAAGTCGTTAAAGTTTAATAATGCTATAAATCCATCCGCACTTTCACCGGTGAGGGCATGTTTTTTCTCGAAATACCAGTTTCCACTCTCTTCACTTTTGAGCAGGAGGAAGTATTTTTTGTCATCCGATTCCAAAAAAGCCGACTCAGGAAGTGCTTTTTTCTGCACACTTGCTAGTTGGATATAAGCGTGTAAAAACATGCCGGGCATTAAAACTGTTTCTGAATCAGGGTGTAGTAGTGCAAATACTTTAACTGTGCGGTTGTAGGCATCAATTTCGCGTCCTATTGCCTGAATATTTCCCGCGATAGGGACATGATTATTCTCAGGCAAATAAGCCAATAGCGAGGATCCTTGCTTTAGTTTATGAACATCTTTTTCAAAAACATCCAGCTTCAAACGTAGCTTGCTCAGGTCAACCAGACGCATAAGCTGGTCTTCGGGATTGACCCACTGGCCTTTGCGGCAGCTGATGTCAGCGATATGTCCGTCCATTAAGGCTTTGATGGACAGCGTGGCACTGATTTGATGCGCATCAACTTTTTCTGGATCAATCTGAATCAACCTGAGGTTTTCGGCCATTGCCCGTTGCATGGCTATTGCCGAAAGATAGGCGGCTTCTGCCATTTGCAATTCGCTGGTGGAAGCAATTTGATCTTCGGCCAGGTTTTTCTTGCGCATCCATTGCTCTCTGAGTTTGTTCACTTCAAAGCCAGCTTCGAGGTAGGCGCGCTGCATTTCAACAAATTCCGGGTTTTCAAGCTTAACCAAAGTTTGTCCTTTTCGCACTTTTTGTCCGGTTTCAACATTGATTTCCAGTATTCGTCCACCTTTCAGACTGTTCACCAGCTGTTCGCTGTTGGGTGAGGTTTCGAGGTAGCCGTTGGCATTCACTTGCTGACTAAAGTTTTTTGTCGAAATGGAACCCAGCTGTGCATTCGTTTCCTTGATTTGTTCGGCCGTAAGCTCAATCAAATCATTCTCAGCAAAGTTGATATCAGTCGTTTGCGAATCGCAGGAGACGAGTGCCATGCTTAGTATCCAAGAGCCTAAAAATGCTAAATTATTCGTTTTAAATTTCATTGTACTATGGTGTAAAATAGTTGATTGATAACACAATACGATTGTACTCATGCAGCCATTCGAGCTGGCTTTGGCGGATGCGAATCGATTCGCGCATCAGCTGCAAATAGGCAAGCATACTGATTTCACCCTGCTCCAGACTTTTCACGGCCGTCGTTTGCAGTTCGTTAGCCAGTGGCTGCCATTCGTTGGTATAGCTGTCGAGGTTAGCCGCCGCCTGCTCCAGCTGGCTGTAAAGCTGATCCAGTTCTTGTTTCCAGGCAAACTTGAGGCGTTCCTGTTCAGCTGCAAGGATTTCGGTTTGGATGCGGGCAGATTTGTTTTGGGCATGTTGTCCAAAGAAGAGAAAAGGAAGATTGAGCCCAACCTGAAAACCATTGTAAATTTTGGAATCTGCTCCACTATTAGTTCCGGTGAAATACTCCAGTTGCAGGTCGGGAAGCATCTGTCGGCGACTGATTTTCTGCTGCTGTTCACTGATGCGGAGGTCTTTTTCGAGCAGGCCATACCAGGAAGTCGAACGGCTGGAATCGATCAGCACGATTGGCTTGTATTCCGCTGTTGCTGGCAGAAATAAAGTATCAGTTTGCATCAGCGAGGCCAGCTGCTGTTGTGCCAATGTGAGATTTTTGTTTATCTGCTGAAGTTGATTTTTGATTTCAGAACGACTGGCACGCGCCTGCAGCAACTCAATACGGGTACTTTCTCCACTTTCTACGCGACGCTGCACTGCATATTGCAATCGCTGGTATAAGCTGTCGAGCTGATGAAAATGGCGTTGTAACTCCAGCTGATAACTAAGATCGTAATAGGCCAGCGAAACCTCTTTTTGAAGTCTCTTTTTTGTGAGATCATAGGTTAAAAGCTGTTTATCGGTTTCCAACCCGGCGAGCTTGTTTTTTCCGGCATAAACGTTCGGAAAAGCAAAGCTCTGCTGAATACCCCATATCTTGAGCGGTAGTCCGTTTTCGGCAACATTATTTTCGTCGTAATTGTAATAAACTGCTGTTTTAGGAAAATCGAAAGCCGCTGTTTTGCCCAGCCTGGACTGATCAACACTCAGTGCGGCAGCTTTTAATCCGGCATGACGCTCCAGGCTTTTTTGCATGGCCTGCTCCAGACTGATCTTTTCCTGGCTCATGGCTTGCCACGGAAAAGCAAACAAGGAAAGCAGTAGAAGCACTATCGCAGAATTTTTCATGGCAGGAAGTTCAATTTTTTTGCGTTCAAAAAGACAAAATAGCACAGGCAAAACTATGAGGGTGAGTAATGTAGCCGTGATCAAGCCACCAACGACTACCGTTGCCAGCGGACGCTGCACTTCGGCACCGGCCGAGGTGGAAATGGCCATTGGCAAAAAACCCAGTGCTGCGGCCGAAGCTGTTAACAACACAGGCCGCAAGCGTTCGGAGGTGCCTTTGATGATCAGCTCCCGCATAGATTTGATGCTGCTGTCTTTTTGTAATTCTTTAAAATGTTCGATAAGCACAATGCCGTTGAGCACTGCTATACCAAAGAGTGCAATAAAACCTATTCCGGCAGAGATGCTAAAAGGCATATCACGGAAATAGAGAAGCAAAATGCCCCCAACTGCCGATAGCGGAATGGCTGTGTAAACAAGCAGGGCTTCGCGCAAGGAATTAAATGCCAGATGCAACAACACAAAGATGAGCAGCAAAGCTATAGGAACGGCTATCATCAGGCGGTTACGTGCCGAGCGCAGATTTTCGAACTGTCCGCCATAGGTGATGGCATAACCTGCCGGCAGATCGATATGTTGATCAATCAAAGCACGCACATCGTCAACCACTGACTCCAGATCTCTGCCACGCACGTTTATCCCAACAACGATGCGTCGGCGGGTGTCGTCGCGTGAGATTTTAGCAGGGCCTTTCGAAAAGTTTACTTCGGCAACCTCACGTAAAGGAACCTGATGGCCGTCGGGCATGGGAATGAAGGTGTTGCGCAGGTTTTCGATATTGTTTCTGTAATCATTTTGATAACGGATTACTAAGTCGAAACGTTTTTCACCCTCAAAGATTTCGCCTGCCTTAAGTCCGGCAAAGGCCATCGAAATCACGCGATTTACATCATCAACGGTTAAGCCATAGATGGCTAGTTTGTTGAGGTCGTATTTCACTGTCATTTCAGGTAATCCAGCCACTTTTTCCACTATCACATCCGAAGCACCTTCCACAGGCGAAATCAGGGTTTTAATTCGTTGTGCCAGCTGATTAAGCTGATTGAGGTCTTCACCAAAAATCTTGATGGCCACATCGGCCCTTGTGCCCGTGATCAGCTCATTGAAACGCATCTCGATGGGTTGGGTAAATTCATAGTCGATTCCTGGAATGACAGAAAGTGCTTCCTTGAATCGATTAGCCAGCTCATCCTTGCTGTTGGCCGTAACCCATTCGGAAGGCGGTTTAAGGGTGATGATAATATCGCTCTCCTCCATCGACATGGGATCGGTGGGTACCTCGGCTGCGCCAATGCGGCTTACGACTTGTTTCACCTCAGGAAATGTTTTCAGGATTTCTTCCATTCTTGTGGTAAGGGCAATGGTGCTGCTGAGTGTTGTTCCGGTTTTCAGCACAGGCTGAATCACAAAATCACCTTCATCCAAAGTGGGAATAAACTCTCCGCCCATCCTGCTAAAGATAAAGATAGAAACTGCCAATAGTAAAACCGTCAGACTCAATACTATTCTTTTATGCGCAAGTGCCCAGCTTATAGAAGGCTCATACAATTTATTTAGGAAGGCAATCAGATGCGTTGAAATATTATTTTGTTTTTTAGCTGGCTTCAGGAAGATTGACGACATCACAGGCACATAAGTGAAGCCTAAAAGCATGGTTCCCAGCAAGGCAAAGGTAAACACTTGTGCCATAGGCGTAAACATCTTGCCTTCGATTCCTGAGAGGGATAAAATTGGAATAAAGACGATAATGATAATCAATTGGCCAAAAAGTGCTGAACGGGTTAATTTACCTGCCCCATCCAGTGTGATTTTGTCGATTAGTTGTTGTTGTTCTATCCCGCTTGTTTTAAGAATTTTGTCTCTGTTTTTGCTGATTTGAAACGCAATAAATTCCACAATAATCACTGCACCGTCGATGATAATCCCGAAGTCGATGGCACCGAGGCTCATCAGGTTGGCATCCACATCAAAAAGGTACATCATACTGAGGGCAAAGAGCAGACTGAGTGGAATTACGGAAGCTACAACAAGTCCGGATCGCATATTTCCGAGCAGCAAAACCACTACAAAAATTACGATCAAGCAGCCCAGGAGCAGGTTTTCGGCTATGGTATTGGTGGTTTTTTTGATCAGCTCGCTGCGCTCCAGAAAGCCGTTGATATGTATGCCTTCGGGAAGGCTTTTTTGCACTTCTGCCACACGTTCTTTTACATCCCTGATTACTTCATCCGAATTGGCTCCTTTAAGCATCATTACCTGCCCGAGCACTTTTTCGCCTTCACCATTGGCTGTGATGGCACCAAAGCGGGTGGCATGTCCGAATTGTACCACAGCAATATCTTTCACATGAATAATTACACCATCTCTGTTGCGCACCACAATGTTTTCAAGATCTTCGACCGAAGTTGCCAAACCCTCGCCACGGATGAAATAACTCTGGTTTTGTTTTTCGATATAACCGCCTCCCACCACGGAGTTATTGGTTTCGAGGGCGCTATAAACCTCGCCAATGCTGATGTCCATGGCGTGGAGCACTTCGGGGTTTACGGCCACTTCATACTGTTTGAGAAAACCACCCCATGTATTCACTTCCACCACGCCAGAAATCCCTGACAACTGCCGGCGCACAATCCAGTCCTGAATGGTTCGTAGTTCGTTTACTGAATAAACGTTTTTGTACGCCGGTTCCACTTCGAGGATGTATTGATAAATCTCACCAAGCCCGGTGGAGATAGGCCCCATAAAGGGCTTGCCAAAACCTGCCGGAATATTTTCGGCAGCAACTGCAAGTTGTTCGGTAATCAGCTGCCGGGGCAGATAAGTTCCCATATTGTCCTTAAAAACCAGTGTAACAACTGACAATCCAAACTTGGAAATCGAACGAATCTCAACCAGTCCGGGCAAATTAGCCATCGACAATTCAACGGGATAGGTGATAAAACGTTCTACATCCAAAGTAGAAAGGTTTCGGGAAGTGGTAATTACCTGCACCTGATTATTGGTAACATCAGGCACGGCACCAATGGGAATATGGGTAAGTGAAAATAGCCCGAAACCAGCCATAGTGGCTGTTATGAGTAAAACAATGAGTTTGTTTTTCAGGCTTAAGTCAATAATCCTGTGTAGCATAATTTGGTTCGATCTATTGAAATTAGTGGCTTTCTATTTGTGACCTATCCAAAATAGTGATAGATGTACAATGCAAAAATATAGCAGAAAATTGATAATATTCCTTTTGATTTCTTTTGATTTGCTTAAAAACAAGTAAAAATTCTATTTAGAAATAGTCTAAATTACACGTGGTTTAATACAATCTTAAGATTCGAAGCTTCTTTAAAATTA
>DJWN01000084.1 GCA_002440975.1 Bacteroidales bacterium UBA6229 | reverse complement strand
GCAGCATATTCCCATTCGGCTTCGGTGGGAAGCCTGTATTTTGGCAGCAGCAAGCCATCTTCAAAGCGAACATTACGCACTCCTGTCCCGCTGGGGTCAAGGTCTTCCTTGCCATCTTTCACCAAACCTTCGTATTGGCCAGCCAGATAGGCTTCGGAGTTGAAATTATTTTCATTTTTTTGGTCGGGGTCAAACTCGAGCACACCGGCTTTGATGAGCAGCATTTCGTTCACCCGGTCAGTACGCCAGTTGGCATAATCATTAGCTTGCAGCCAGGTGACGCCAACAACAGGATAATCGTGATAGGAAGGATGACGGAAATATACCTCAACCAATGGTTCGTTGTACGACAATCTGTTGCGCCACACCAGCGTGTCGGGCAAAGCGCGCTGCACGACAAGTGGGAAGTCCTGGCCGTAAACCCTGTTTAACCAATAAATATACTCCAGATAATCCAGGTTACTCACCTCGGTTTGATCCATATAAAAACTTGAAACCGTAACCTGGCGCGGAAGGTTGTTCCATTCATACAAAACATCTTCCTGAGTGGCACCCATCATAAATGTACCCCCTTCGATGGCGATAAGCCCTGGACCTGTGATCTGCTCCTTCGACTCTGCTACTTCAAAACCTCCCATCTGCGGATCGTTGTAATTCCATCCTGTTGTCCGGGAAGTTTCTTTCTGACATGATGAGGCCATGATAAGCAGGGCTCCAAAGGCAAATAATGAACTAAATTTTGCTTTTCTGAACATGTGAAACTTATTTTTCTTTTTATATGAACGTGTTATTAACTAAAAACCTGGTGCATTTATTGTTCTGATCATGCGTTTTTTCGGCGATTTTAAGATACAAAAATCCCATGCCAGCGAAATTTCGTGTGCTCCTCCTGTATTGGCACCAATTTGCGAAAGTGTGAAATCGTAGCTGTAGCCAATCCTGAAGTTGTTGTAATTAATACCCACCAGCAGCATGGCTGCATCAACATTTTCAAAGGCATGTCTGAACCAACCACCAAAAACAAAAGGATACATATTAACATATACCCCGGCATTCACCTGGCTGAAGATTCCCTGGTTAACAAACATCACATTAGGCTGCACGGTGATATCACTGTAATCATAATTTCCAAAACCTCCCTGTGAGAGGTTGATCACTGCTCCTGCGTGAACGGTAAGTTTAAGATCAAGTGGAATGGATTCTGTTTCGTAAAATCCCAACTGTGGCTGAGTGAGATGGTCAGCAGCAACACCTGCAAAAAAAGCATCCTCGTAGCCAAACAAAAGGCCGGCACCAAAATCAACAGCTGAAACCTTATTGTTGTCGGGTTTTGTCTCAAGACTTTGATCATGTATTATCCCGTTCGCAACATCAATTTGATCTGCAAAAATAAGCTTTTCCCAGGCTAGTTTCTCCTGATAATAAGCACCACGCACTCCAAAGCTTAGGTTAGTGCTCGAAGTAAGCCTGAGCTGATAAGAATAATAGGCATTGATGGCGGTGCGGTTGTAGGCTCCGTCACCCTGCTGGTCGTTCATGAACATCAAGCCATAACCGCTATTGATCGCAGCCAGGCTTTGATCATAAGCCAAACTGTAGGTAACATAGGCATTTGAAACGGCCGGCCATTGATTGCGATAGTTTAAATTCAACCTTCCGCATTCGGTATTCCCTGCAAAGGCTGGATTTAAATACATTGGATTGGCATAGAACTGCGAAAAAGCCGCATCTTGTGCTGTGGCATAAAAACCTGAAAAACAGGCAATCCAAACGAATAAAATTACTCTCCTTAGTTGCAAGCGATTCTGTTATTGATAGAATTTTCGAGGCACAATGTTACAACGTTTTTCTGAAACATCAAGCATTTAATCAACAAAAAGAGCCCATTACAATAAATTATCCTACTCTGCGTTCAACAATGTAAACATCCGGCATGTCCAGATTTTCAACACAGGCCGCAATTTTTTTCACCCTTTTACGTTTCAGAAAAAACTAGTAAATGAATTTCAGGCTCCCTAAAAAAAACATCCAAATGATAAAAATTGCCAATGTCTGTGCAGTTTTATTGTTTTTCAGCACTTCAATTCTGGCACAGATCACCGAGAAAATACCTGTAAACATACGATGGAATCAACCTGACACCTTGTTTTTTGATGGTTACGACAAAAATACCAGGTTGCATTTTGAGGGTGCTGTTTATGAAGATATGCTCTCTGATATACCTTATTTTGTGAACACCTTCCCTGTTTTTGATGATCAATTGGAAGCTGAAGTTCAAATCACCAACGAAATTGTTGAGGATCTTCCAACAACAGAAGAAAAGCTGATCGACAAATCCGGATTGACCGACCAATTTACAGTTCAATCCAACCTATTAATCTCAAGAGAAATACCTTATCTGCAATTAAAACTGAATCCTTTACGACTTCATAAGGGCAAAATTGAACGGCTTGTCTCAGCTGAATTAGATATAAATTTCATATATAACACCGGGCAGATTGACCGAAACGCAAATCAATCCGGTTTTGCTGCTTCTTCCGTTCTGGCAAGCGGCAACTGGTATAAAATCAAAGTTCCAAAAACCGGGGTTTATCAGCTTACTATAGCCGATCTGCAGGCTATCGGAATCGATATTTCCGGTACCGATCCACGAAACCTGAGGATATACAGTAACGGAGGGGGCGTTTTACCGGAAAACAATCAGGCTTTCAGACATGATGATCTGGTGGAAAATCCTATCCTGGTTGTAGGCGAAGAAGATGGGGTGTTTAATGATACTGATTATGTTTTGTTTTTTGCTTCCGGGCCCTTGAGCTGGTCTTACGATCCGGATGATAAAATTTACTTAAGAAACAATAATCCCTATGACGATTTCAGCTATCTTTTTCTCACCACAGATTTAGGAAGAGGAAAACGAATTCAGGCAGCGGCCAGTCCTTCAGGTGCTGTTAGCAAGGTAATTACTGACTTTCCGGATTACCAGCTTCATGAGATTGATGAGTACAACCTCACCAATACGGGTCGCACCTGGTATGGTGATTTGTTTGATGTAAATCTTAGCAAAACCTTCTCCTTTAATTTTCCTGATCTGATAAGCACAAAGCCTGCACACCTTCAGCTGGAAGTGGCCGGCAGGGTACTTCAAGGCAGCGCAAATTTTGGCGTTTATATAAATAACGACCTCAAACGAACCTTAAACATCTCCAACACTTCAGCAACCGGATACGATTTTGCCCGCACCAATCAAACTGCATTCAATTTCGACCCTGTCGGCAGCAATATCGAAGTAAAACTGACCTTTAACAGAAGTGTTAATTCAGCGCGTGGATGGCTCGATTACATCACAGTAAATGCCTGGAGGTCGCTCCGTTTCAATGGAACCCAATTTGAATTTCGCAATCCGGAAATCTTTAATGCCGGAACTGTGCACGAATATCAGATTGCCAATGCCGACAACGGGCTGATGGTATGGGATATCACTGATCCGGTTGATGTGAAACGGATCAATGGCACCAGCAATAATGGCCGCTACACCTTTAAAACAGAAGCTAACAAAGCCAGAAGCTTTTTAGCCTTCAACGGTTCTGACTATATGAAAGCAGAATTTGTTGAAATGATTGAAAATCAAAATCTTCATGCCTTAAGAGATGTTGAATACCTCATCATCACGCATCCCGACTTTTTAGACCAGGCCAACCGGCTGGCTGAGATACACCGTGAGCAAAATAACCTGAATGTTTTTATCACCTTCCCGCAAAAAATCTACAACGAGTTTTCATCCGGTGCCAAAGACATCACCGCCATCAGAGATTTCAACCGGATGTTATACACCGAAAGCAATCCCGGCAAAAAACTCAGATACCTGCTTTTGATTGGTGATGCCAGCTTTGATTATAAAAACAGATCAGGCAGCACGGTTGATTTTGTTCCCACCTGGGAATCGAAAGAATCGCTCAATCTTGTTAATTCAATAGCCAGTGACGATTATTATGGCTACCTTGATTACAATGAAGGTACCGGCGAAAAAAACCTGCTTGATATAGGTATTGGAAGATTTCCGGTGAGTACGCCTGAGATGGCAGAACAAATGGTGGATAAAATTGTTTCGTATCTGCGAAAAGAAGAAACCAATATGAGACCATGGCGAAACTTTATCACCTTTGTGGCAGATGATGCCGATAGTAATCTTCACCTTGATGATGCCGAACAGCTTTATCGCTACCTGAACACCAACCAAAAAGCAATTAATTTTGATAAAATCTATCTGGATGCCTACGAACAGGTACCAACACCAGGCGGGCAGAAAGCACCTGCAGTAAATGAAGCCATCAACAAACGCATGGACAAAGGCACCTTAATCATGAATTATTCAGGACATGGCGGAGAGGTTGGATGGACAGAGGAACGCATACTCGAAATTGCAGATATTCAGGGCTGGAGAAACAAAGACAAACTTCCCGTGTTCATTACGGCCACCTGCGAATTCAGCCGTTACGACGACCACACACGCACCTCGGCAGGCGAAATGGTATTTCTCAATCCACAGGGAGGTGCCATAGCCATGTTTACAACTGCCAGGGCTACATACGCCTCTGCAAATCTGGCACTTAACATGGCCATCTACCGTGATAATATGTTTCTGAAAGAAGGAAATGAATTTCCCAGGTTCGGTGATATCATCCGCCGGTCGAAACTCAACGGAGGTTCTAACGACCGTAAGTTTGTCCTGCTTGGCGATCCGGCTATCCGGCTGGCCTATCCTGCCTATGATGTAGTAACAACCGAAATAAACAGTAATACCACCACTACCCGGATGGATACCCTAAAAGCATTGGATATGGTTGAAGTTCGTGGCTTTGTGGCTAAGGATGACGGAACAAAACTTTCCGATTTCAATGGAGTGATATACACAACAATCTACGATAAAACAAGTCAGATCACCACCAAAGGAGATCAAAATTCTCATATTGTCACTTTCGACCTTCGTAACAGCGTGATATACAAAGGAAAAGCTGCAGTTGTTAATGGCGACTTCAGCTTCAACTTTATGATGCCCAAAGACATCGCCTATAATTATGGTTCCGGTCGCATCAGTTATTATGCAACGGATTACGATCGGGAGGCCAATGGATGCTATGAAAACATACTGATTGGAGGCTTTAATGAAGATGCCGTGATTGATGAGGAGGGGCCGCAAATCTCACTTTATATGAATGACACCACCTTTGTTAATGGTGGAATCACAAACGAAAACCCAATACTACTGGCTTACGTCTCTGATAAAAGCGGTATCAATACCACTGGTTCCGGAATAGGTCACGACATCACTGCCAAAGTTAGTGGTGCAACTGAAACTACTGCCATTCTTAACGATTACTTCGAAGCCGACATCAACAGAAGTACCTCTGGAATAATTAGTTATCCACTTCACAACCTATCGCCTGGCGAACATACCCTGACCTTAAAAGTGTGGGATGTTTTTAATAATTCAAGTGAAGCCAGCCTCAGTTTTGTTGTTGTTGAAAGCGGCCAGATGGTTATCGAAAACCTAATCAATTATCCCAATCCTTTTGTTGATGAAACTTTTTTTGTTTTCGATCACAACCAGGCAGGTTTAAATATGGATATTGAGATACAGATTTTTGACATAAGCGGCAGATTAGTCAAAAAGCTACAGGGTCAAATCACGGGTACAGCATTTCGTTCGGAACCTGTCCGGTGGGATGGCACTTCTGATAATGGACACAAACTGCCAAAAGGTTTGTATATTTACCGCCTGCTTGCAACAAACGAAAAAGGACAACAGGCAGACAAACGTGCTAAATTGATTTTCTATCGCTGATGAAACATTATTACATTTCTATTTTATTAGTCATATCATTGGTTTTCAATGTATTTAATAATAGTTTGAAAGCCGAAATTACCGACACGCTGCACATCAACTGGCAGCCACATCAAGGCATTCAGCTTAGTTCCGGGCATACTACGTATTTGCCCTATTTTGAAGAGGCCATCACGAAATATGAAACTGGCGGTTTGCCCTGGCAAATGGTTCCGGTTCGCAAAAATACTGATCAACAGCCAAGTAATATCAGCCTTATTGAAATTAGTACAGATACAATATACGATTTCAGCTCTTTGTCTGATCTTGATTTCCTTGGCACCGAATACCAGATAAGAAATGATTTTATTGATTCGCAATTTTATATTTCTGTTTTGCCCATAAAGAAACAAGGGAATGCCATTGTCCGGTTGCTCAGTTATCAGGTTCAAAATGAATGGATAGAAGCCAGGCACGATCTGGTAGATGAAACTCCGGATTGGACGAGTGAGTCAGTTTTAGCAAGCGGACACTGGCTCAAAATAGGTACCACACACGAAGGCGTTTACAAGATAACTTACAGCGATTTACAACAAGCCGGTTTGAATCCTGCAACACTTAATCCTACGAATTTCGCCTTATTTGGTAACGGTAACCTTATGCTACCCGAGGAAAACCGATATGAAAGACCTGACGATCTGACAGAAAATGCAATAGCGGTTTACGGACAGGATGATGGAAGCTTCGATAGCGAAGACTACCTGTTGTTTTACAGCCCGGGTCCGGTAAATTGGCGATACAATGTTTTTACCGGAAGGTATGACCATAAAGTCAATTATTATTCAGATACCTGTTATTTTTTCTTTACACCGGATTACAAACTTCCAGGCAAAAGAATACAGATACAGGAAGAAGCACAAGGGAATGCTTCGCTGATCATCAACGAGTTTCCTGATTTTGCCTATCATGAACTTGATCATGAAAACCTGATCTTGTCAGGAAAAGAATGGTATGGCGAAATGTTGAGTACCGATGATCCTTCGGCCAGCATTTTATTTGATTTTCCAAATCTGGTAAAGCACAAACCTGTCCACCTTCAGATTCAACTGGCCG
>DJWN01000023.1 GCA_002440975.1 Bacteroidales bacterium UBA6229 | reverse complement strand
TTTTGTATCGGAAAGTAACCACCACAATCAACGCATTTTGGATAAAGCTAATAGAAAACTTACAACCGAAGTCCATAGTGATAAAGTTTCCCTGTGGTGGGAGTATCGGTTGTTTTCAACAAATCATTTGCATAAAGGACAAGAATTCTTGCGCTTATTCTCGGTTGCTAAGGCGATAGGTTATTCCGCCACCTATCATGCTTTGCAACCAGGACTTTGTTTTAAGCTTTCTGTTTCGGTGTTGCAAATAATTTGTTCAACCTGAGCATTTGTTTGGGTATGTTTATTCATTTCTTTGATAAAAAAATTAACAGCAAACCCTGCTGTAATAACAGGTCTTAAAGCTCCTTTACGCAAAAAGTAATGAAACAACACAGGAACGTCAACGTAATAATACTTGTGTTGGGAGTTAAAGGTTAACAGTACATTGCCATCGCTATCAATGGCTTCTCCTTTGGATTTGTAACCTCTTGTAGCATAGTTTATTCCAGATTTCAGAGACCATTTGTCAGAAAGCTGATAAGCAATATTTAATCCGCCAGAAAAGCCATAGGAAGGTGATTCAGCTTCGTTGCGCATTTCAATTAAATAATCCAATGACCCTTCCAAATTGTGGAACGAATATCCTCCGTCAAATACAGCTCCAATCGAGATGTTGCTGGCTGTGTCCTGGGCCTTGAGCTTGTTCAAAAAACTAAAAATCAATATTATAATGATTCCAAAAGATAAGAAATGCTTGAATTTACCCATGATGAAAACTGATAATGAATTTAGCAAAGTTAAAAAAGGTACTTTAGGAAATCCACTTAAATTCTGAATGAAAACATCATCTCATCAGCATACTGCTTATCTTTGCGAACTAATAATAGTTATCATGTTAAAGTACAGGTGGTTATATTTTGTCATATTGATATTAGCCATTGGGTGTAGCACAAAAAATAATAAAACCATGAAAGACGAACAGAAAAATGATCCAAACATTCAAAACAATATCGAACAGGATTCAATACCCAGAGTAACAGGCATTGGAGGAATATTTTTCTTTTCGGATAATCCCGAAAAAACAAGGCAATGGTATGCTGATCATCTTGGTTTGGCGGTGAATGAATGGGGTTCTTCCTTTGAGTTCAGAAATGCCAACCGTCCGGATGAAATCAATTATTTGCAATGGAGCCCTTTCAAACAAGGCTCTGAATATTTTCAGCCTTCCGAAAAGGAATTCATGATCAACTACAGGGTGCAACATATTGAAAAGCTTGTTGAAAACCTTCGTAATAATGGTGTAACGATTCTTGACAGCATAGAAACTTTCGATTATGGAAAGTTTGTCCATATCATGGATGCAGAAGGAAACAAAATTGAGCTTTGGGAACCAGTGGATCATGTATTTACTGAAATGGGTGGTGAAACAACCAAATAAAATTATCCATAAGATGGCCACTTCCGAAGATTTTATTGCCTATGTGTTGGCTCAATTGAATGAACTTGATGATCTTAGGTGCAGGAAGATGTTTGGCGAATATGCTGTGTACTACAAATCGAAACTTTTTGGTTTGGTATGTGATAATCAGTTGTTTATCAAGCCAACAAATGCAGGTGCTGCGTTTATTGGAAACGTTCAGGAAGCACCGCCCTATCCTGGAGCGAAAAATAGTTTTTTGATCACCGATCAGCTGGAAAATAAACAATGGTTGCAGAAACTTGTTACGATTAGCTGGGAGGAATTGCCACAACCCAAAAAGAAAAACCTTAAAAATCGCAATTAAGTTTCTGATAATAAATTGATTAATGTTAAATCATGATTTGTGATCTCATAAGATATAACAATAACATGATAAATATTATCTATGGAAATTTTGAATTAAATAAATAAACAATTGATACATTTGCAACAAACAAAATAAAACCCCAAAAAAATGGAAGAAAACAAAAATTCTCATGCTTCTGCAGGCGAAAGCAAATGTCCGGTAACAGGAAACAAAGCTAATCCGGT
Source organism: Bacteroidales bacterium UBA6229 (assembly GCA_002440975.1). Lineage (GTDB taxonomy): Bacteria > Bacteroidota > Bacteroidia > Bacteroidales > F082 > UBA5536. The sequence continues at coordinate 2,259 of DJWN01000023.1, read as the reverse complement.
TGCAGGCAGTGGTACATCCAATCGTGATTGGTGGCCAAACAAATTGAATATTAATATTTTGCGTCAGCATTCTTCAAAGTCGAATCCGATGGGAAGCAATTTTAGTTATGCTGATGCATTCAAAAGTTTGGATCTGGCAGCTGTTAAAAATGACCTGACTAAGCTGATGACAGACTCACAAGACTGGTGGCCTGCAGATTGGGGTCATTATGGCCCGCTCTTTATCCGTATGGCCTGGCACAGTGCAGGTACGTATCGCGTAACAGATGGCCGCGGTGGTGGCGGAACTGGAAATCAACGATTTGCTCCTTTAAACAGCTGGCCCGATAACGTAAGCCTCGACAAAGCACGTCGTTTACTGTGGCCTGTCAAACAAAAATATGGCAAGAAACTTTCCTGGGCCGACCTGATGATTTTAGCTGGTAACGTAGCCCTTGAATCTATGGGATTTAAAACCTTTGGTTTTGCCGGAGGGCGCGAAGATATCTGGGAACCTGAAGAGGATATTTACTGGGGATCAGAAGGCAAATGGCTTGATGACCAGCGTCATAACGAAAAAGGCAAACTTAAAGGTCCTTTGGCTGCCGACCATATGGGATTGATCTATGTGAATCCGGAAGGCCCTAATGGTGAGCCTGATCCGATAAAAGCAGCCCATTATATCCGTCAGTCATTCGGATTAATGGCTATGGATGATGAAGAAACTGTGGCATTAATTGCAGGAGGACATTCATTCGGTAAAGTGCATGGTGCAGCACCGAATACCAATCTTGGACCTGATCCGGAGGAGGCTCCGTTAGAAGAGCAGGGATTAGGCTGGAAAAATAAACATGGTAAAGGAAATGCCGAGGACACCATTACCAGTGGCCTGGAAGGAACCTGGACAAAAACTCCAACTCAATGGAGTATTAATTTCCTTGAGAATCTTTTTGACTATGAATGGGAATTGACAAAAAGTCCGGGAGGAGCCTATCAATGGAAACCACGCGGACAAGCTGGTGCCAATAGCGTGCCCGATGCGCATATTCCTGGCAAAAGAAATCAACCTTTTATGTTGACTACTGACTTATCGCTGAGGTTTGATCCGGCATATGAGAAAATTTCACGGAGGTTTTTAGAAAATCCTTCCGTATTTGAAGATGCGTTTGCCCGTGCCTGGTTTAAGTTGACTCATCGTGATATGGGGCCAAAATCACGCTATCTCGGACCAGAAGTTCCAAAGGAAGATTTGTTGTGGCAGGATCCAATTCCGGCTGCTACTTACAAAATAATTGATGATGAGGATGTTAAAACATTAAAAGCTATAATCGCTGAAACAGACCTTACCGTCTCAGAATTAGTTGCTGTGGCTTGGGCATCTGCTTCCAATTATCGCGACTCCGACAAGCGCGGAGGTGCCAATGGCGCACGAATCCGGCTTGCACCGCAAAAAGATTGGGAAGTGAATAATCCTGCTCAACTGGCAAAAGTTTTGAAAGTGCTCGAAAGCATTCAAAATGATTTCAATAGTAAATCTGGTGAAAAACAGGTTTCTATCGCAGATTTAATCGTACTTGGCGGTTGTGTCGGCATTGAAAAAGCAGCCAATGCTGCCGGCCTCGTGCTGGAAGTTCCTTTTACTCCTGGACGCACAGATGCTTCACAGGAGCAAACGGATGTGGAATCATTCAGCTATCTTGAACCTTTAGCCGACGGATTCCGTAACTATATCAAAACTAATTATATGAGTTCTGCAGAAGAAATGCTGATCGACAGGGCGCAATTGTTAACGCTTACACCTCCTGAGCTTACTGTTTTGGTTGGCGGATTACGTGTTTTAAACGTAAACTGGGATGGTTCAAAACATGGTGTGTTTACGGAAAAACCTGGAGTTCTATCCAATGATTTCTTTGTTAATTTGTTGGATATGAGAACTGTTTGGAAATCTGCATCCAAGAATAATGAGCTTTACGAAGGTAGCTGTCGCAAAACTGGAAAACCGAAGTGGACCGGCACACGTGTTGATTTGCTCTTCGGTTCAAACTCGGAATTGCGTGCACTTGCTGAGGTTTATGCCTGTGCTGATGGTCAGGACAAATTTGTTCAGGATTTTGTCGCTGCCTGGAACAAGGTGATGAATCTGGATCGATTTGATATCAAGTAAAGTCACTAATTGACAATTTTAAAAAGGTAGTCGTTTTGCATGACTGCCTTTTTTTATGCCCGTTACTAAACTTATTGTATTTTCGTTTTCCTTAAAAAAAGCTCCCAAATGAAAAA
>DJWN01000030.1 GCA_002440975.1 Bacteroidales bacterium UBA6229 | reverse complement strand
GCCGTTGAGCAATCACCGGTTTCCATAGTTATCACCGACCTGGATGCTGTTGTGGAGTATGTTAATCCACGCGTTACAGAGGTTACCGGTTATCTGCCTCACGAATTGATCGGCCAAAATCCGCGTGTTTTTGCTTCCGGCGAAAAACCGAAAGAAGAGTACATCGAAATGTACAAAACATTGCAAAATGGACAAATCTGGACTGGTGAATTTCATAATCGAAAGAAAGATGGAAGCTTTTTTTGGGAAAAAGCCACCATAGCTCCGTTAATAAGCGATGAGGGTTATATGACCCATTATATTGCTGTGAAAGAGGATGTTACAATAGTTCGACAGTTGTCAGAAAGTTTGCGCGAAAGTGAGGTGCGCTATCGGAATATGTTTTTAAACAGTCCGTTACCCATGTGGATCTATGATGTAGATACCCTGAAGTTTGAGGAAGTAAATTATGCAGCCACAGAAATATATGGATATTCTGAGCAAGAGTTTAAAGCCATGACCATTGAGATGATCAGGCCAAAGGAGGATATTTCATTGTTGCATGAAAACATTAAAAGTGAGACTTCTGATTATCAGAATAGTAGAAATTGGTGTCATAAAACCAAGGACGGGAAAATATTGGACGTAGAAGTTATTTCACATGCTATCCCATCACCTTCGGGCAAAAATTTGCGTCTGGTACTGGTAAATGATGTTACAGATAAAATTAAAGCGGAAAACACTTTAAAAGAAGCTATGGCATTAGCTGAAGCCAGCGACAGACTGAAAACCAATTTTCTGAATAATATCTCGCACGAGGTACGTACGCCACTCAATGGCATTTTGGGCGCTGCCAACCTGATGAGCGATCCCGAAATTAGTCCGGCCGAGATTAACGAACTACTCGAAATCATTCAGGAAAGCTCCGACCGGCTGATACAAACCATTACCGACTATATGGATATCTCCCTGCTTACTTCGCAGAATATGGAGAAATACATCAAACAAGTGAAATTGCATGAGGTTTTCAAAGCCTCAGCAGCTAAATTTAAGAGTAAGTTTGCATCTAAAGGAATTAATTTCCGAACCGAAATAAACTTTGCAAATAGTGACGTAAGCCTGCAAACAGATAAAGAATTGCTTACGAAATCACTTCATCATTTGCTATCGAATGCCCTCAAATTTACGCACGAAGGTGAGGTGATACTTGGTTGTACACCAGTGGGTGACGAATTAAAGATATTCGTTTCCGACACCGGAATCGGTATTGGCAAAGAATACCAGACAAAAATCTTTGAATATTTTTCGCAGGAAGATCAAAGCAGTGCCAGACGTTTTGAAGGAAGCGGCCTGGGTTTATCCATAGTTAAAGGCATTGCACGGGTACTCGGAGCTAAAATTGAGCTTGTTTCAGAGAAGGGTAAAGGCTCTCAGTTCAGTTTGATTTTTCCGTTGAACGAAACAAACATGGGTAATAAGGCCGACACAACAGAGCTCCTTGCCTCATCTCCGGTGGTTTTGATTGCCGAAGACGAAGACTCAAATTATTTTGTATTGGAACTTTTGATGAAACAAATGGTTGTGGCAGAGGTTTTAAGGGCAGTCGATGGCAAAGAAGCTGTGGCACTAGCACAAAAACGTGACGATATCGGACTGATACTGATGGATATAAAAATGCCCGAAATGGATGGGATTGAAGCAACAAAGCTTATCAAAGCCAATAGGCCTGATTTGCCAATTGTTGCCATCACAGCTTTCGCCATGAGCGGAGATGAACACCGGATTGTTGAGGCGGGTTGCGACGATTATATGGCCAAGCCCATTTCGATGAAATTGCTCAGCGAAAAACTCAAAAAATTCGGACTAAAACTTAAAGGATAGGCTGTTGCCATTTGGAATAACAGCCCGAAATCGCTAAATTTGAATTTTATGACGAAAAAGTACAAGAACAGAAATGCAGAGTCGCTTAAGTTGAAAAAGGATGCCAGCCTGCTTCATGCCTTATTCGATAATCATCCCAATGCAATGGTTTTTGTTGATGATAATTTCAAAGTTCAGTTTTTCAACAAAAAAGCAGTCGAAAGTGCATTGTTCTTCGAAAAGAAGCAAATGAAGCTGGGGGATGATATCCATGACTTTGTTACCGGTGAGGATCCCCAAACTTTTAACGACCTTTTTCAAAAAGCTTTGAATGGTCGTCAGCAATCGTTTATCAAGACCTATACGGTTGAGGATAAGGCATATTACCTTCAGTTTGATTTTCAACCGGTAACAGATCTGGAAGCATTCAATGGCGTATTTCTGCAGGTGAGCAATGTAGCTTCAAACCTGCAGGTTCTGCACAATGTTAGTCTTACCCAGGCCGCACTTTACGAAAGCGAGCAACGCTACAAAATGCTTGTCGAAAGTGCATTTGATGCCATTTATGTAATACGGGATTATAGGTTCGAATACGTGAACAAACGCTATGAAGAACTTACCGGGTATAGTTTCAAAGAAGTAACCGATCCTGATTTTAACATCGCACAAACACTCACTGATAAAAGTAAATTCATTATGGAGGAACGCTTCGAAGCACGCAAAAATGGTAAAAACATTCCCTCTAAATACGAGTTTCAGGTGAAGCGAAAAGATGGTAAAGTTGTGGATGTGGAAATATCTACAGCCCAGCTAAATGCAGAAGAAGGTGTGGTTGTTTTGGGCATCATGCGCGATATTTCGGACCGCATCGAGATACAGCAGGCACTTAAGCGCGAAAGAGCTTACTTTAAACATTTGTTCGAAAGCATTCCGTTTGGTGTTGTGATTCTCAGCAATCAGGATGTGGTGCTGGATTGCAACCAAACATTTTTAAAGATGTTTGCTTACAAAAAGACCCAGGTAATTGGCAATCCGATCAACGACCTTATTGTCCCGGATTTTCTTAAAGATGAAGGAAATGGGCTGACAATTGATGCGGCACTAGGTAAGGTGATTATTTCGGAAACAACACGCAAAACTGCTGATGGTAACTTGATGCAGGTATCCATTCATGGTCATCAGGTTACCCAGCCCGATGGCAGCCAGATTATCTTTGGAGCTTATCAGGATATTACTGACCGCAAAAAAACCGAACAGGCACTGGAGCAGGAACGCGAGCTTATGAATGCACTGATGGATACCATTCCAGATACGATTTATTTTAAGGATACCGGAAGTAATTTTCTTCGGGTCAACAAAGCCCAACTTAAAGCTCTGGGTGTGAACAAACAAGCTGATGCCATCGGGAAATCAGATTTCGACTTCTTCGACCACGAACATGCACAGCGTGCCTATGAAGAAGAACGCAAGGTGATGTCGATGGATAAGCCGCTGATAAACAGAGTTGAAAAAGTGGAGACTGCTGTCGGAACGCGATGGTTTTCGGCTACTAAAGTCCCCTTAAAGAATGGAAATAAGGAAATAATAGGTCTCGCTGGTATTTCGCGCGATATCACCGAATTGAAAAGCCTGGAAGAAAACCTGCGCAAAAATGAAGCCTACCTGAGTGAGCTGAATGCCGAAAAGGATAAGCTTTTCTCCATTATTGCACACGATCTGCGCGCACCCTTCAATTCTTTCATCATGTTGTCGGAGTTGTTTGTTGACGAACAATATAACCTGAGCCTCGAAGAGATGCAGCGCATGGCTGTTTCTATGCACAAAGCTGCCTCCAACTTTTCTGATTTGCTCGACAACTTACTGGACTGGTCAAGGTTGCAGCGAAATATTTTCCAGGTCGAAAAATCAAGGATTAAGCTTAAGATCCTGGTTGATGAAATCCTGGATATGTTGAGCGATACCATCAAACAAAAAAAACTGAAGCTTAAGGTTGAGGTAGCTGAAAATTTCAAAATGAATGCGGACAAACGAATGCTGTCGGGCATCCTGAGAAACCTTTTGTCCAATGCCATAAAGTTTACTCCTGAAGGTGGAAATATCCGGATTGTGGCCGGCACAGATGAGAAGGAATATTTTATTTCTGTAAAAGACAATGGTATTGGTATCCCGGAAAAATTGCAGCCCAATCTTTTTAAAATTGATGGCAAAACCGGGCGCAAAGGCACAGCAGGAGAGTCAAGCTCAGGTCTGGGTTTGATCCTGGTGAAGGAGTTTGTCGAAAAACATCACGGACGTATTGAAGTAGATTCGATCGAAAACAGCGGGTCAACTTTTAGCGTCTTTATCCCGGTAAATGATATAGTATAGCTGAATAGTAACTAATCTTTTTTGCGATGTTGTGGTCTAGTTCTAAGAGTTTAAATTTTACGGTTTTTACCGTCTTGCTGTTTTTGATGCAAGCAAATACAATCGATGCTGCTGAACCTGCATCTGACGTCATCAGGGTTAAAGGCGATCATTATTACCCTCCATTTGAATTTATAAACGAAAAAGGTGAGCCAGACGGGTTTAATGTGGAGTTATTTAAAAAGATTGCTTCGGATCTTAATCTTAAATATACCCTCGAATTAGGCCCCTGGGAAACGGTTCGCAAAGAGCTTGAGAACAATGAAATAGACCTGTTGATGGGTGTTTTGGTATCAGATTCCAGAAAGGATAAGCTTACCTATGGCCTGACGCATAGCATGATGAACTTTGATATTTTTACGCACGGCGATCATAGCTTCACAAGCCTGGACAAGTTGCGCGGCAAAAGAGTAGTTGTTCAGGAGGAAGATTATATGCACGATTACCTGCGCCAAATGAACATTACAGATCAGTTAATTTATACCAAAGACCAGCTGGAAGCATTAAAACTTGTTAATCAGGGCAAGTACGATGCGGCGGTTTTGGGAAATTATCAGGCAGCCTATTTGATTAAAAAGTTTGAGTTGCAGCATGTTAAGGCCATGAATGCGAATATTGAAGCGGTGCCCTATGCCATGGCCGTTCGCAAAGGAAACGACCAGCTGATCTGGATGTTGAATGCTGCCCTGTACAACCTTAAGGAAAATGGGTATTACGATCAACTCTACGAAAAGTGGTTCACTGTGTATGAAAAAAAGGACTACTTAAAGGCCTATTACTTTGAGATTTACTTTTTTGTCGGACTACTGTTTGTCTCTGTTCTGCTTATCATATTCCTGCATAAGCGCATGAATGTAATTGGAAAACATCTTAAAACTAGTGAAGAAAGATACCGGATACTAATTACGAATCAACGGGATTTTATTCTCAAGCTATCTCCTGAGAGCTTGATAACCTTTGTTAGTCCGAGCTTCTTTAAACTAATGGCAAAAAGCGAAAAAGAACTGATTAATACTTCACTGGATCAGCTTTTTGGACAAGAAGTAACGGAAAGCTTTAAAGAAGAAATTGAGAACATTTCCACAGGCAGTTCCGGAAATGAATTATCCCTCAAAATGGACATCAAAAGCAAATCGTATTGGATCAACTGGCGTTTCTCGGGGATTTTTTCCACAACCGGACAGCTGCTCGAGGTGATGGTTGTAGGCAGAGACGTCACAAAGAGTAAGCAATACGAACAGGTTTTGCTCGACAGCGAAAACAGGTTCCAACAACTGCTCGAAACCATCCCCAATATTGCTGTTCAGGGCTATCGGGCTGATGGCAGGGTGCGCTATTGGAACAGTGCCTCCGAAACACTTTATGGTTACAGCAGCACCGAAGCAATCGATAGAACCTTGTTTGAGTTGATCATTCCCGATCATCTGTCCGACTCCTTTCGGCAAAGTTTTAAGCAGGCACTCGAAAACGAAACGGAAATTCCTCCTTCAGAAATCGAACTCAGACATAAGAACGGTACTTCTGTTTGGGTTTATTCCAGTAGTACGGTAATCAATTTTCCTGATGGCCATAAGGAATTGTTCCGGGTTGATGTAAATCTCTCAGAGATAAAGCGTTCGCAACTGGTTCAGCAGGTGCTATTCAATATTACCAATGCGGTGCATATTAACAGCAATCTCGAAAGCCTGATTCAAACCATACATTATGAGCTGAGTAAGTTGATGGATTGTTCGAACCTGTTTATTGCCTTTTACAATGCCGAAAAAGATGAGCTCTCGACCTATGATCAAAATGATGAGGTAGAAAATATCCCCGTCTGGCCTGCCGAAGGTTCGCTTTCGGGACTGGTTGTCAGGCAGCGGAAATCACTCCTGGTTACCAGCCACGATTTTAAAAAGATGGAAAAGCAAGGCTTGGTTCAGCTGGTAGGTAAGCCTGCAGCCGTTTGGCTAGGGGTGCCGTTGTTAGCTGGTGATGAAGTTTTAGGTGCCGTTGTTGTTCAAAGCTTTGAGCACGATGATGCCTACGACCAGCGCACTGTTGAGCTAATGGAGTTTGTGTCGCGACAGATCGGACTGGCCATTCAGCGTCAGCGAAATTTAACAAATCTGATTCAAGCCAAAAGAAAAGCGGAACAGAGTGACAAGCTTAAAACTGCCTTTTTGAACAATCTGTCGCACGAAATACGCACACCTTTAAATGCAATCGTTGGCCTTACTGCCTTGTATGATGATGCGGAAACAGACCCTGACGAACGCAGGATATACAAAGAGGTTATTGCCAACAACAGCAGCCAGCTTACAACTATCATTGACGACATCATCCATATGTCGGCCATCGAAACTAATCAGGTTGAGATGTATTTTGCTGATATAAGTATCTACCAACTGATGGATGAAATAGCAGGTATTTATATGGTAAGATATCATCAAAAAGAACTGCAGCTTATCACCGATTTTCCACCCGAAGAATCATCACCACTCATCCATTCTGATGAGGGCAAATTGCGAAAAATTATCTATGTGTTGCTTGATAATGCCTTTAAGTTTACCGAAAAAGGAAAGATAAGCCTGAGATGGCGGGTGGAAGCAGATCAGCTGTTTATCTCAGTAGAAGACACAGGCATTGGGATAGAACTGCAAGAGCAGAAAAGAATTTTCAAACGTTTTCAAAAAATCGAAAGTAAAAAGAAACTTTATCGTGGAAATGGTTTAGGCCTCGCTATTGCAAATGGCTATACCAGCCTGCTGGGAGGCAGAATAAGTGTTGCCTCCGAACCTGGAAAAGGAGCTCTTTTTACTGTTGTAATTCCCGTCAGGATCACCTCACCACCTCCTCAAAAAAGAAAATTTATGGACAACGAAATGAGTCTTTTAAAAAAGAAAATTAAGATACTCATCGTAGAAGATGAGTTATCCAATCTGCATTTCATAAAATCGTCGCTGAAAGACGAAAAATATGATCTTACTACTACTGATAATGGCAGCGATGCTGTATCGGTCTTCGAAAGGCATCAGGATTTTGATGTCATATTGATGGATATAAAACTACCCGTGCTGAACGGCTTTGATGCTACGCGCCAAATTAAGGCTATACGACAGGATGTTCCAATAATAGCCATCACAGCTTACGCATTGAGGGGCGATAAGGAGAAAGCACTTGATGCCGGCTGTGATGCGTATCTGGCCAAACCTTTCTTGAAAGAAGAACTTATATCACTTATAAACAAACACATATCTATGCCCGCCTGAATTGCTGACCATGTCTGCCTGAACTTACAGAACCTATTGTATGTTAAAACACGTGATTACGGTATAGGAATTTGCAAAAAGATTCAATGTTGTCCGGTAAAATTATAATGTCGTCCCGTATGTACGGGACTTTTTCTTAATTTGTAAAACACTGGCTACCCATATTTTGTCCCTAGCGGGACAGTCCCGTTAGGGACAAAATATGGGTAGAATAAAAAGTTACCCCCTGATTTTCCCAAGTCCCGTACGTACGGGACGACATTAATACAGCGATTGAGTATTTTTTATTTGAATTTTAGCGGACAACAATGATAAAGATTAAAGAACAATTGTCAGTATCGCCAGTGAACCTGGCCGTAGAGGAACATCCGGAGTAACAAGCACCGGATTAGGTCTTGTGATCTGTAAGGACTTTCTGGAAATGCTGCATGGAAGTATTTCAGTGGAAAGCGAGCCGGATAGAGGAGCTGTTTTAACTGTCAGTTTTCCGCAACCGACAGCTTAATTGTGTTTTTCAGAATAAACACTGGTTGTATTTTTTCAGACGAAATGATTGATTAATAATGTTCATAAATCCCTCACTAAAACCTTGACAAGTGAAAAATAACGTATTTTTACAAGCTGAAAAGGAAAGGCGCACATCACAAGATTTTTTAAAACATACTGAATATGCAGCAAGACGAAGATAGAAATAATTTGATCCTGATTGCTGAAGATGAAGACACTAACTTTTTTGTGTTGGATTTATTTATTCGTAAGTCGTTTAATTTAAAAACAATACGTGTAGTAAATGGTGTAGAAGCTGTCGAAACCTTTAAAAACCATCCGGAGATTACACTGGTTTTGATGGACATTAAAATGCCCGTGATGGATGGCATCGAAGCCACCAGAAGAATCAAAGCAATCAATCCGGATATACCTGTTATCGCCATCACGGCATATGCACTGGCAGGAGATGAGCAAAAGCTCAGAAAAGCCGGCTTTGACGAATATATCTCAAAACCTGTTCAGAAAAGAGAATTACTTCGGAAGGTAAACAATATTCTGGGTCTTTCAGAATAGTAACTGCCTGATATTGGGCCGAAAGTTCTGATCATGATTGATGGTGCAAACATCTATGCTTTAAGTTTGGTTCCTCCGGTCTTGGTAAGTCTTTTGCTTGCATTTCAAGGGCTCAAAACACGATATGCCGAAAGAGGCAGATTGTTTGCCCTGCTGATGTTTCTCATCGCAGCCTGGTCTTTTTTTTATGGTCTTGAGTTATCTGCTACCAAAGAAAGTGCCATGATCTTCTGGCTCAAACTGGAATACCTCTTTATTCCCTTTGTGCCGATGGTGATGTTGTTCGTGGTTCAGCAATATGCAGGTTTGGATACCAGTCTCAGCCGCAAACAACTATTCTATCTGTTGCCCATTCCTATCTTTACAATGATTTTTAATTTTACCAATGAGTTTCATGGGTTCTATTATAAAAATATTAGTCTGAATACAGAGGGTGCTATTTCTTTACTGAATCTTGAAGTAGGGCGTTGGTATTATGTGCATGTGATTTATTCTTATTTACTGATCGTTGCAGCAGCTATCATTTTGATAAAGAAACTTTTATATCAGCGATCCTTGTTTCGGAATCAATTGATTTTTATGTTGATTGCGTTGCTAATACCAGCTATTTCGTTGAGCCTGTATGTGTTTGATCTTTTTCCGGTTGAAAATATCGATCCCACACCTTTTGCATTTACTTTCACGGGTTTGGCCATGTCGGTGAGTATTTTACACTACAGAATGCTCGATCTGATGCCCATTGCTCATGAGCATGTTTTCAGAAGTATGGCAGATGGACTGGTAGTAATCGATTTGCAAAGCAGAATTGTGGAGGTAAATCCGGAGAGTGCCAGAATTTTCAAATGGAATAAAATGCCTTATGGCGAACAGGCCGAAGCGGTTTGGAAAGCCTATCCAGATTTGATAAAGCTCCTGAACAGGCATACTTCCGACAACCTTGAGATGGAGGTTTCGACACCGGATAATTCTCGGTATTATTTGATATCCAATTCTTTAATAAAAGATTATAAAGAAAGGGAAGTGGGTCTTTTATTAATCATCCATGATATCACCATCCGCTATCAGATGCAGGAAGCGATCAGGCAAAATGAAGAAAAACTACGTATTCTGAATGCAGAAAAGGATAAATTGTTTTCGGTGATCGCCCATGATTTGCGTGGTCCGTTGGGTTCCTTTACCGGCTTAACAGAAATCATCCTGCAACAACCCGGGGATATTCCGGCCGACGAAATGCGACAGCTGATGGATGGCATGAACAAGTCGGCGCGATCCTTGCAGGGACTTCTGGAGAATTTGTTAATCTGGTCGCGGAGGCAGCGTGATGATGTGCAGATCAGTTTGGCAAGCCTGTGTCCGGATGTTTTTATCAATGATGTCCTGCATTTGTTTCAGGAAGCTATTGCAAGTAAGATGCTCAATATTACCACTACTTTACAGCAGGTGAAGGTTATGGCCGATGAGCAAATGTTATTGTTTGTGCTGCGAAACCTGATTTCGAATGCGATAAAGTTTACAGCTAAAGGAGGTTCGGTTCATATCGAAACGGCCCGCCATGATGATGCATTTGCATGTGTGGTGGTGAGCGACACAGGTATTGGCATGAATCAGGAATTGATCAGTAAACTGTTTAATATTGAAGCAAAAGTGGGAAGAGCCGGAACGGATGGCGAAGTGAGTTCGGGACTGGGGCTTATCTTGTGCAAAGAATTTATTGAGCGATTAAACGGCAAACTGATCATCGAAAGTGAGCCCGATAAAGGGAGTGTTTTTACAATGCTGCTGCCTCTTGCAAACGACTGATCATGTGTTTTCAAAAAACTTACTTATCAGCTGAATGAGTTTTGCTTCGGCTTTAGCGGCATTCTCCAGAATATCTTCCAGTGCCAATGGTTTCAGATTATCCGGATCACATAGGTCAGTGACAACCGAAATGGCCGACACCGGCAGCTTCATATGATTAGCCACAATCACTTCCGGAACGGTTGACATGCCCACCACATCGGCACCGGCCATCCTTAAAAAACGATATTCGGCACGGGTTTCAAGGCAGGGACCTGTCCAGGCGGCATACACCCCTTCGTGAAGCGTAATCTCCAGTGTCTGTGCCAAGGCCAGCAATTTTTTGTTCATCTCCTGATTATAGGGTTGGCTCATATCCGGAAAGCGTGAACCAAATTCGTCCAGGTTTTTGCCCGTCAGCGGATTGTTGGGCAGGAAATTGATGTGGTCGTCGAGCAAAACGAGTGAGGCTGGTTTGTAATCAGGATTTAAGCCGCCACTGGTATTGCTGATCAGCAGCTTTTCGATACCGAGCATCTTCATCACACGCACAGGAAAAGTGATCTGTTGCAGGCTGTAACCTTCATAAAAATGAAACCTGCCCTGCATCATTACCACCGGATGCTAGGCGATGCTGCCAAACAAAAGCTGACCGTGATGCCCTTCAACCGTTGCCTCAACAAAATGCGGAATAGACGTATAGGGTATTTTGTGCGTAATATCGGCTATTTTAGATAGACCCAAAAGCCCTGTCCCCAGGATGATTCCCGTTTTTATTTGCTGGTCGGTTTGCGAACGAATATAGGAAACAGCTTCTCTTATTTTTTCGATCATGATTTAGCCTGTTAGATTTCGGTAAAAATAAGCAAAAATAGCCCTGCAATGCTCATACGTTATTGCTGCATAACTTTGATTCGTAATGAACTGAATCAATAGGCAACCTATTTTAATTGCGTTTCAATAAATCAGGCAAACAAATTCCCGACCCGAATTGTTATACCTCAAATCGGATTTTACAAATGTTTAGGAAAGAGTTTTTAGTTATTGTAGTGCTTTTGCTGGTGCAATATTTTTCGGTTTTCGGACAGCAGCAGGATACTACTTATCAAATACCAGCGAATGTAATGAAGCAGATTAATATTGAAAAATCAGAAGCAGCATGGCTCGAAGAGCTTGGCCCCGAAAAGTATAAGATTTTAAGACAATGCAGCACCGAGCCACCTTTCACGGGCAAGTATTATAATCACAAGGAGAATGGTACTTATGTGTGTGCCGGCTGTGGTGCCCCGCTCTTCGATTCAGACGCAAAATACGAATCAGGTTCGGGATGGCCCAGTTTTTTTGCGGCCATTGGAAAGGACAAAATCAGGGAAGTGCCGGATACCAGTTATGGAATGATGCGTACAGAAATAAAATGTGCCAAATGCGATGGCCATCTGGGGCATGTGTTCACTGACGGTCCGCCACCAACCGGTTTGAGGTATTGTGTAAATTCTGCATCGATGGATTTTGTGCCTGCCAAAGCAAAATAATTCATTCAAAATAAGGGATTAAAAGCAACAGGCTCGATTGCAAAGCATTCAGCACCTGTTTTTGTTCGTCCGGTACGCAAAAAAGTTGTGCGCTTCGGTAGGTCTTTTTTTTGCTGTTGGCATTCGTCAAAGTAAAACAGGCCTGATTTCCTTTGCATTTGGCTTCAAGACAAGATAAATTATCAGCTTCGGCTTGTATTTGAGTTGATTTCCAGTCGACTTCGTCGTATTGGTAGCTCAGCGTGAACTTTGAAGTTGAATCCCATTCGATTATATTGCCTTGCAGCCCAAAACTGCAGCCGATGCCGCTTCCGGCAGTATATTGTTTATTAAAAAGATCTGTGATATTGTTTATCAGTGCAATCTTTTCGAACAGTTGTTTGTCTTGCTGCGCCCATGCTTCAGCAAACCAAACCAGACAGATAACAGCAAGCAGGACAGTTTTCATGCGTTTTCTGATTTGTGTTTTTTCCAGTAGGCTTTCAGGTCTTTTTTCACTTCAGGTGCCAGAATAAAAAGACCCAACAGGTTAGGGAATGCCATGCAAAGCACCATCATATCTGAGAAATCCATCACCGGACCCAGGCTGGCTGCGCTGCCAATAATAATACAGAGCAAAAAGAAACTGTTGAACAGCATTCCTGCCGGCTTGCGCGAACCAAAATAGCGTTGGCTGATGCCGCCAAAAAGAAAATCGAAACCCTTCAGGCCGTAATACGACCAGGAAATCATGGTGCTAAAGGCAAAGAGCGTAACGGCACCCAACAGTACAAAAGGAAACCATGAAATAACCGAACCGTAAGCTGCTGAGGTTAAACTAACACCTTGTATGCCACTGGTATCTTCGTACACTCCCGTAAAAATGATTACCAATGCCGTCATGGTACAAATGATAACAGTATCCACAAAGGGTTCGAGCAGGGCAACAATACCTTCGCTTACCGGTTGATCTGTTTTAGCAGCAGCATGTGCGATGGAAGCAGAGCCCACACCGGCTTCATTGGAAAAGGCACCCCGCTGAAATCCAAAAATCAACACCCCGATCACACCACCTTTCATGGCTTCGGCATCAAAAGCTCCGTTCCAGATCAATTGCAGTGCATGACCGGTTTGATCAAAGTGCATGGCAATAATAATAAGTGAAGCAGCCACATAAAGCACGGCCATAAAAGGTACAATCCGTGAAGTGACACTGGCAATACTTTTTATTCCACCAATGATCACAAGTCCCACAAAAAAGGCCATCAGCAATCCATACCAAAAACCATAACCCGATAAGGAAGGGAAGAAAGTTGTGAGCTGCTCAAAAGCCTGATTAGCCTGCAGCATATTGCCTCCTCCCACAGATCCACCGATTGCCATCACCGAAAAAGTTACTGCCAGCATGATTCCCAAAGGCATTAGTCCTTTGCGCGACAGACCGTTTTTTAAATAATACATGGCTCCACCCGAAACTTCACCTTTTTCATTGATGATGCGGTATTTGAGTCCCAGCGTACATTCGGCAAATTTGAGCGACATACCCAGCAATCCGGCCATGATCATCCAAATGGTTGCTCCCGGCCCGCCAATGGAGATGGCAACGGCTACGCCTGCAATATTGCCCAGTCCAACAGTGGCGGATAAGGCTGTTGTTAAAGCTTGAAAATGAGACACCTCACCTTTGGAGTCCTTTTTGTTGTGCTTGCCACTCACCAGCCCGATGGCATGTCGGAAAGCCCTCACATTAACAAAACGGAGATAGAAAGTGAAAAACAAACCTCCTGCCATCAGCCAAACCACAATCAGCTTTAAGGGTGCTTGCACTGGTGTGCCTTTTTCATCCAAAACCAGCTGCCCGTTTTTATCGTACAGCTGTGGGTCGTACACTCCAATGGCAGCAAAAGGGTCCCAGAACAAAACGGCAGCCAACTGATCAACAAAAGGTGTGAAAGCCTGATTGATCCTGGATGAAATGGTCGCTGTTGAATCTGCTTCAGCAACTTCTTGTGCCGTGCCTGCCTTGATTTGTAATACCAAACAGGCAAAAAATAAAAGCAGAAACAGTTTCTTCATTTTAATTGGATTGATTCTTCAGGCTTTCCATATGTTTAAAATAGCTTTTGGTTTCTTTTACTACTACCGGCGAAAGCAGGAGCAGCGCAATCAGATTGGGGATGGTCATAAAGGTGATCACCATATCCACAAAATGCCATACGATATCCAGTCCCCAGATGGAGCCAAAAAACACAAAAAGACCATAAAGGTAGAGATAAGGTTTCACAGCTTTTTCGCCGATCAGATAGATGGCAGCTCTTGAGCCATAATACGACCAGCTGATGATGGTGCTGAAGGCAAACAGCAAAAGTCCAAAGGCAATGATATGTCCGCCCAGCCCATCGATGCCAAAGCGATGCAGACCTGTATTCATGGCTTCTACTGTCATTCCAACCCCCATCGTTTCGAGTGTCCAGGCATCAGTTACGATAATCATCAGTGCCGTCATGGTGCAGATAATAATGGTATCGATCATGGGTTCCAACAGCGCAACAATACCTTCCCGGGCTGGATACCTGGTGCGGGCAGCAGCATGGGCAATGGGTGCCGAACCCTGACCTGCTTCGTTTGAAAACAAACCCCGCCTTACACCCCAGATCAGGGTCATGATAAAGGTGCTTCCTACAAAACCGCCGGCCGCAGCAGTGCCTGTGAAGGCATCCCGGAAAATGAGTGAAAAAGCTGCAGGAACATGATCATACATTCCAACAATCACAGCTAATGTGGCCAAAATATAGATGACAGCCATAAAAGGAACCAAACGGGAAGTGACATCAGCAATACGTTTGATGCCGCCTATTACAACCAGTAAAACCAAGAAGGTGATCACGGCTCCTGATATCCAGTTGGGGATGGCATAACTGGTCAACATGGCATCGGCCATGGAGTTGGATTGCGCCATATTGCCAGTTCCCAGGGAGCATAAAATTGTGGCAGTAGCAAAGACTACGGCCAGCACTTTAGCCCATTTCCCAAGCTTGTCCTTTAGGCCAAATTCCATATAATACATCGGCCCGCCGGAAACGGTGCCGTCACTGTTGAATTTACGGTATTTCTGCGCGAGGGTCACTTCGGTGTATTTGAGCATCATACCCAAAAAACCCGTCACCCAGATCCAAAAAACAGCGCCCGGCCCTCCCAGATAAATAGCCAGTGCCACCCCAACAATATTTCCTGTGCCCACAGTAGCAGATAATGCTGTTGTGAGTGCTTTAAAATGATTCACATCACCCTCAGCTTCCTTGCTGTCGTATTTTCCGCGGATTACATTCACGGCATGTCCGATCTTTGTGATGTTTAAAAACCTGAGCTTAAAGGCAAAATAGATTCCTGTTGGGATGAGCATCAAAAGGATCAGATAACCGCCAACGTAATTGTTATAGGCTTGTATCGCGGAATCTACAGCAGCGAGGAAATTATTCATAAAGGTGGTTTTTGGGGTTCAGTATCATGCAAAATCGTAGTCCGACCGCAGCAAAACTGTCATTTGCAGCAGACAAATTTTAGAAAATTGTTTGCCAATCACAAATAAAAGTGATGAATTACAATGAATAATTTTGTTATAGGTTCATAATCATAAAGTTGGAATTATGATCTGTGATTAGCTTATCAGAAAATAGTTTATCTATGCGTAATTGATTCTGGTTTTTTTAGCATGAAAGGAAAATTGCCGCGATCTGATTTTAGGGATTGAGCTTGCGTTGAAAAATCAAATTAACAAGAATTATTTGTAATTTTGTAAGAGAGTAAAATTAAAGCAAAAATTTAGGTTACTAAAAGTGTATCATTTTCATGATCATTTGTTTAAAACTTTATTTGCAAAGTGTATAATTTTAAATTATTTTTGTTACTTATAATCAACAAATAGGTATAATGATAAACAAGGGTATTATAAACGATGTTTTAAAAACTCAAGACATTGAAGTTATTGAGAAACACCTTATTTATTTATTCATTCAAAGCAAGAATCTTGATTTTGAAAGAAGTCCAATTGTTAAAGAATTACTTAGAAATTTTGAGCCTCAAGCAGATGTTTATTTAAAACTGTCCGCTTTGGAAATAAGTAGTTTGAAGGAATTGGAGAATTACTTAGAATTATTAATACCAAAAACAGATAGAAAAGTAAACGGTGCATTTTTTACACCCACATATATTGTTGATTACATAATAAATGAAGTTGGTCCAAAAAATGAAGATAAATGCCTTGACCCAAGTTGTGGTTGCGGATCATTTTTAATTGGAATTGCTGAGTATTATCAAAAAAATTATGGAAAGCCTATTAAAAGCATAATTAGAGAAAATATTTTCGGCTCAGATATACTTGACTACAATATACATCGTTCCAAAACAATTTTAAGTTTATTAGGCCTTCAGAATGGTGAAGTTATAGAGGAATCAGATTTTAATCTATTTATCCAAGACAGTTTAAAGGCAAACTGGGCTGACAAATTTGAAATTGTTGTTGGAAATCCTCCGTATGTTAAATACCAAGATTTAAGTGATGAAAACCGAAAGTATTTGGCAGACAAATGGAAAACGATAGAATATGGTACATTCAATTTGTATTTTGCTTTTTTTGAATTAGGGTATAAATTATTGACACCTAATGGAAAATTAGGATATATAACTCCGAATAACTATTTCACTTCGCTGGCAGGCCTTTCGCTTCGTCAATATTTTTTGAAAACTAAGTTCTTGACAAGGATTGTTGACTTCAGGCACAAAAAAGTATTTGATGCTCAAACCTATACTGCCATCACATTTGCGAGCAAAAATGAAAATGATTCAGTTTTATTTGATAAGATTGGAGATAATCAAACTTGTCAAGATTTTTTACAAACAGCAAACGGGTCTCCAAATTTCTTAAACAAACTTAATGTGAAAAAATGGAGATTACTTAAGCATTCTGAGCAAAACAATATTAGGATTATTGAAACAATTGGTACCCCTATTAAAAATTTATTTAATATTGCCGTTGGAATAGCTACTTTAAAGGATGAAGTTTTTTTCGTTGATTCTGCAAAAGAGGAAAATGGATATTTACTCAAAAATACTGATAAAGGAACTTTTTTTATTGAAAAAGAAGTAACAAAACCAGTTTATAAAATTTCGCAATTCAAAAATCAAAATGATATTGAGCACAATACGTTGCGAATAATCACACCATATTTTACTGATTTGAAAAATGCAACACCGATACCAGAAGAAGTATTTAAAAATAAATACCCTATGTGTTATGAGTACCTTCTTTCGGAAAAGGACTTATTGGAGACTAGAGATAAAGGGAAAAGTAAGTACTCGCCATTTTACGTTTGGGGTAGAACTCAGGGTATAACAAGATTTGGTAAAAAAATAGTTAACCCAACTTTTAGTAAACATCCAAGATTTATGTATGTTGCAGAAGAAGATGCTTATTTCACAAATGGGTATGGGATTTATTTCGATAAAATTCGTTTCAAATCAATGTCGTTATTTGTTGACGAGACTCACGAAATAGCAAAAGAAGAAAATATTTTGGTTGCACAAAAAATTCTTAATTCAATAGTGATGGACTACTACATTAGTACAACTAGTGTTTCTATTCAAGGTGGTTTTCCATGTTATCAAAAAAACTTTATTGAAAAGTTTTCGATTCCCGAATTTTCAAAAGAAGAAATAGAATTATTAAGAAATTTAAGTAGTAAAGAAGAAATTGATGAATTTCTTGTTTCAAAGTATCAAATTGAAATATTTTTGCCAAATCTAGTTTCGTAACAGGCAAGGATATTAACAGTAAATTTTTCCCAAGAAAGTTCCTCGATGCTCGCATCGGACGTGTTATCTAAAAGACCATCATCGTAAAGCTCTTGATTAGAGCTATATATTTTCGCAGGTGTCTGTTGGAAATCAACAAGCAGCAGACAAACTCGTTCATATTTGTATTCTTCTCGTTTATGATTTGGTCGTCCATTTATTGCTTGGAATGATTTGATATATTTTTCAACTGCTCCAATGCGATCAATGAATTCAACCTTCTTAAAATCCATAACTGAAGCATCATATTCTTTTACTGGTATCATATAAACTTCACCTAAAACCATTCTAGGACATCTAACATGTAAGTTTTGAGCTTCAGCAATTGTCCTTTCGTAAAGTGTATCAAAGTTTTTTGCCAGTGAACTCATTTGGCTTCGGATATTTATTGAAATCGTACGTTCAGTAAAATCTTTACCATAGTAGTCAGTTGCTTCACGTAATATTCCTTCAGGCATTGTTTCCTCTGCTGAAATATAACCTTCTGGAGTAACGCAAACGTCCTGATTTTTTTGTTTTATAAAACCTGCAAGTTTAAGTTCTGGTTTAGTTTCGTTTAATGGTGGGTGTATTCTTGAGGGGAAAATTCCATTTCTGATTAAGTCAGCTTTAACAGCTTCGTGTATATTGTTAATTGGTCTTGATGAACGAATCATTGCTTCTTTTGCCTTGATTCCTCCTTCTAGAATTGAAGTTTCAATTAATTTTTTAAAATTATCAACTGCCTGTTGAATCGTTATCAAATTTGTCATTATTAAAAAATTCCTGTAAGGTAACGCCAAGTGCAATTGATACTTTTTCAATATTCACGATGGAAATATTTCTTTGACCATTTTCGACACTTGCAATATAACTTCTGTCTAAATCAGCAGAAAAGGCTAAATCTTTTTGAGACATGTTTTGTTGTTCTCTTAAGTTTCTAATTCTTATGCCGATTTTAGATTTAATATCCATATTGCAAATATTACCAATTGTAGACTATAAGCCAAAGACTATAAGTAACATCTAGAATTATTTTTTAAAATCGGATTGATCCTGAACACTTGAAAATTAAGATATGGCATCAGAGGCTATCCAATAGTCAAGCAAATAAATATCTTTTATAGAATTACTAGGAGAAACGATAATAGTACTGGATTTTTTTGACAACAGACAAAATCCAAAAAGAACATCCTTTTAAAAATCAGACACATCAATTCTTTCGCAGCAACACATGCCCCACCCGGCACTCAAGGCAGCGTCGTGGTTTGCAATAGGACTGATGCAAATAAATCAAAGCTTGCGAATGCATGGCATTACTTACTTTTAGGCCTGACTGCTCAAATTTTCGGATAAGGTTGTTATTTTCCGCATCGACTGATTCGAGCAGCATCAGTGCCTTGTCCTGCATCTGCTGATCCTGATGGGTCTTGCCAAAGGCAAAAAGTGTTTGAACCACCGCATTGATCAGTAAGATATGGATAGCACTTTCGCCAAGTTTTTTGGGTTTTCCTGCTGAAGGCTTATCAAACTGATAATGGTTGGTCCAGTAATCTGATGCCTCAACCCTGAAATAGGCGATGATTTCTTCAGTTGTTTTGGTATAGCGGATATTCGAAAACAACTTTCCGTTCTTATAAATCAAAGCCGCAAGCTGACTCAGTCGGATCGTAGGGAAGTTGACCGGACGCATTCGCATGAAGCGCCATTCCTGAGCCTGCATCTGCGACAGGCCGTATTTGTGCCTTAAAAAATCATATTCTTTCTTCAGACTAACAGCATAGTCATCTTCAAAGTCGTTGCTTAAAAGGCCTGCTGTGCCAAAAAGTAAGGCCTCGAGCTGAAAAAGATTGTCGCGATGCCTGAGCAAAACCGAAAGGGGCATGATTTTTCCCAGTCGTTCAAAAGGAGCCTGATTTACTTTAAACCCAAAATTACTGAGTAAAAGCTGATAAAAGCTTACTTCCCAATCGTTATTGTTTTGAGCCAGCATCGCATAAACGATGGAAGTTTTATGCTCCAGACGTTCGGCAATCATCCTGTCGAGCCACGACAGCCAGGTGAACCATTGTACCTCATGCAGTTGATTTTCGCAGGCTATCCATTGTTTGCTATCCACAAACATTCGGTATTTGAGTAAAACTTCTGAAGGATATTTGTCTTTTATTTCCAGGGTTTGCAAGGGTTTTCGCTGGCTGTCGTAAACGGTTTTGTCGTCAGCATAAACCACATGCAAAATCACATTTTCGTAAGCCTTGTCCTGATCGTGATGATGCTTGTACCAGTCGGAGGCCAGGGTATGGATTTCAACATTTCCGGCCCAGGTGGTGTCGCCGATTTTTATTCTGGCATTCAAAAAATCGGGGCCTGCATCAGCATTGCGCATGCCGGGATGAAGAATCTGTATGGGTTCTTTTTCGGTGGTTTGCAGGCCGGGTTTGAGCAGTTTGTTCTCCCAGAGGTAATGGATAAAAAACTCATTCATAATCAACTGTATATTCATTCATAATCAACTGTATATTTTTGTCACCTTGGCTTAAGTTATGCTGACCAATTTTTCGGAAAGCTAATGTACAACAAAAAGTGAAGTCTGATTTTGGTTTCTGAAAATCACAATGCATGATTTAAAGTGCACATAAATAAAATGTTAAATTCAAATTCGATTGTCCTGTTATATTTTATCAGACTATTCCTTGCTACGACAGCATTAAAATTTGTACTTTTGTACTAAGATCTAAAACCCGAATTGCGATGGCTGAAACCAGTGTGCTTCTTGCCGGTATCGAACTTAAGATACAACAGCTGATAGCACGCAATAAGGAGCTAAACAAAAAGGTTGCAGATCTGACTGACGAAAACGAAGCCTTGAAGTCGGAATTGGCGGAGCTTCAACAATCGCACAGTCAATTAACAGATCAAATAAATAAAAAAATTATCGTAAACGCGCTCGAAAACGAGAAGGATGTAGAAGAAGGACGAAAGCTCATACAAGGGCTGATGCGGGAAATAGATTATTGTGTTGCATTATTGAACAAAGGATAGCGAACAGCGAAAATATGAATGAAATCACGATCAATATCATCATTGCAGAACGAACCTACAAATTGCGGATACAGGCAGAGGAGGAGGAGCGGGTTCGGAAAGCCGCTGCACAGATTAATGATCGGTTAAAGGCTTATGCTAATGCTTATGCCTACAAAGATCATCAGGATTTACTGGCCATGACAGCACTTCAGCTGGCCACTTCGGAGGCCGTATTGATGGATGAGCTTGCTTTTAAGAATAACCGTCTGGATGAGAAACTGTATCAGCTGGACGCGCTGTTAACAGATCATCTTACCTTGTAATATGGCAGCATTAGTTCTTTGAAGATATTTGCCCGCTTAATTCAAACCGTGATTGTAAACTCAACATTACCATCATAAGGGTTTGCTCATTGATCACAAAAACAGGCCTCACTCCTTAGGGAGTTTTGCCTTTGGCAAAACAGTGGAAGTTTGCGCGGTCAGGCTGCCCTAAACGTGTCTGAGAGGGGTTTACCAACTCCTTTGAATTAAGTCGGGCAATTTTTTTTTGTTCTTTTTCCTTTTATTTCGGGCGATTGAAAAGCTATTAACTATGGAAATGTTGATTTATGCCCTGTTGCTACTGGCCGGATTAGGCCTGGGAGCACTTTTAGCGGCTACGGTGCTTCGCAAGGCACTTACCAAAAAAAGTGAGCTGCTTTTGGAAGAAGCCAAAGAGAAAGCCGAGGTGATTAAAAAAGAGAAGATTCTGCAAGCCAAGGAAAAATTTATCCAGCTGAAATCTGACCACGAAAAAATGATTTCAGAGAAGAACCGTGAGATTCAGAAAGCAGAAAACAGACTTCAGAATAAGGAACAGCAGTTTGCGCAGAAGATGGAGGATTACCAGCGCAAACAAAAAGAGCTTAATGCTTTACGTCAGAATTTGAATACACAGCTCGACATACTGAATAAACGTCAGGAAGAGTTGGATAAGGTGCAGGAAGAACAGGTGAAGCTGCTCGAGAAAGTTTCGGGTCTTTCGGCCAATGAAGCCAAAGAGCAACTGGTCGAGTTGATGAAAGATGAGGCCACCTCCGAAGCCATGATTCTGGTGAAAGATATTACGGAAGAAGCAAAACTTACAGCCAACATGGCTGCCAAAAAGATTGTGGTAGAAACCATCCAACGGACCGCTGCCGAACATGCGATTGAGAATACAGTTACTGTTTTCAATATCGAGAGCGACGAAATAAAAGGCCGTATCATCGGTCGAGAAGGCCGTAATATCAGAGCTCTGGAAGCCCTCACAGGGGTAGAAATAATTATTGACGACAGCCCCGATGCCATTTTGCTTTCAGGATTTGATCCGGTGCGACGTGAAATAGCGCGCATCTCCTTGCAAAAGCTTGTCACCGATGGCCGTATCCATCCTGCCCGCATCGAAGAAGTGGTGAAGAAAACAGAAAAACAAATCGAACAGGAAATTCTGGAAACAGGCAAAAGAACCGTGATCGACCTGGGAATCCATAATCTTCATGGAGAACTGATCAAGATGATAGGCCGGATGAAATACCGATCTTCCTATGGCCAAAACCTGTTGCAACACTCCATTGAAGTGGCCAAACTGAGTGCTACCATGGCCTCCGAATTGGGGCTCAACACCAAAATTGCAAAGCGTGCCGGTTTGTTGCACGATATTGGCAAGATAGCCGAGAATGCAGAAGAGCTGCCTCATGCCATTCTGGGGATGAAGATTGCCGAAAAATTCAAAGAAAAACCAGACGTTTGCAATGCCATTGGGGCTCACCACGATGAGATCGAGATGGAAACCTTGATTGCACCGATTGTTCAGGTTTGTGATGCCATCTCAGGTGCCCGTCCAGGTGCTCGTCGCGAAGTGGTTGAAGCCTACATCCAGAGGTTGAAAAAACTGGAAGAAATGGCTTTGGCTTATCCCGGAGTTGTCAAAACCTATGCAATACAGGCCGGACGTGAGCTGCGTGTGATTGTGGGAGCCGACAAAGTGACGGATGCCGATGCCGACCGTCTGGCTTACGATCTTTCGCGCAAAATACAAACAGAAATGACGTATCCCGGTCAAATAAAAATCACCGTTATCCGCGAAACACGCGCGGTGAGTTATGCTAAATAAACATTTTAAAACCTCAAGAATTATGAAAAAACTAATTGTAGCCTTAGTGTGTTTTTTTTCGGCAAGTGCAATTTTTGCCCAAAGCCCGATCGGCGATGGCGGCAAGCAGCTTAATTTCGGTACCGGTTTTTCAAACTGGGGAGTCCCGCTTTATGTAGGAATGGATTTTGGAGTGCATCCTGATATCACCGTTGGGTTTAATGCTTCTTTCCGTTCATATAACGAAACATGGAGTGGGGATAAATACGGCCAATCCATCATTGGTCTGTTTGCCAACGGAAATTATCATTTTAATACCTTGCTGAATATTCCGCGCGAATGGGATTTCTACGCCGGAATAAGTGCCGGATGGGTCATCTGGAATGAGGCCAGCGGTTATGGCGGAAGTCATGCCTCCGGTTTTGGTATTGATGCACAAATCGGTGGTCGTTATTATTGGAACGATCGTTGGGCAGTTAACCTCGAATTCGGTGGTGGTAATGCAGCTTCTGGCGGACGTATCGGGCTGAGTTACATCCTGTAAAGCATGAATATATGATTAAAAAACCCGTTCATTTTTTGTGAGCGGGTTTTTTGTTTTATTGATTTTGCTGCTCAAATTCGAGTATCATTTCTTCCGGACTTTTGCCTAAAAATTGAAGTGCACTTTTCGCATCATCCGCAAAGCTGTGGTCGGGATATTCTTTCAACAAACGCTCGTAAGCTACCCTTGCCCTGGCAGTGTCGCCAATTTGCTGATCATAGATAAATCCTTCCAGAAACACGACAACACCTGCATGATAAGTCCGGGGATAATTGTTGAGAAAGGTCGAAATTAATTGCAGGCTTTCCTTTGCACGGGGCAGATTGATGGAGATGTCAATAGCTTTGAAAAGATACTCGGCCGACAGGCTGTCATCGGGCCAGTTTTGCTGGTAGCTTTGATAGCTTTGGATGAGTTCTATGGCTGAATCAATCAGGATAATGCCGTTTTCTAATAGCATAGATTGTTCGCTTTGTGCAATCTTTTGTCGAAAACCTGCTTTGTCAGTTGTTTCAGTTTTTTGTTCCGATCCCGTGCAGGAGACAAAAAAGGCCGGCATCAGCAGGATAGAAATTCCAAGGCAGAAAAACTTTTTTGTCATAATTATTTAATTTTTTTATGGATTTTTGGGAAAATCATTTTATAATCCACCTCAACTTTTCCTTCCGAGATATCGCGGAGTTTGCCTTTTAACAGCATTTTTTTCAAGGCAGGCAAACGATCCACATAAAGAATGCCATCGATATGGTCATATTCATGCTGAATGATACGCGCTAAAATGCCAGAATAAGTTTCTTCGTGTGTTTCAAAGTTTTCGTCCTGATAACGGATCGTGATTTCCGGTTGACGGCTCACATCTTCGTTCATGCCGGGCAGGCTCAGGCAGCCTTCACCCATTGTACAGGGCTCGCCGTTTTCGTCAATTTTTTCGGCATTGATAAAGACCTTTTTAAAGTCTTTGGTCTCAGGATGCTCTTCACCATAGGGCGAGGCATCAATTACAAAAAGCCGGATGGATTTGTTGATCTGCGGTGCAGCCAGTCCCACGCCAGACGCCTCGTACATGGTTTCCCACATATTGGCAATCAGTTTGGCAAACCCTTCGTAATCGGGTGTTATTGTTTCGGCTCGCTTTTTTAAAACAGGATGTCCGTAAGCTACGATTGGTAAAATCATTTTCTTTGATTTTTTTGAGATTCCATATACGATTGCAGGATCAGGGTGGCGCTGATGGTATCCACCAGGCTTTTGTCCTGCCGTTTTTTCTTACTCAGTCCGGCATCTATCATGCTTTGAAAAGCCATCACAGAGGTGAAACGTTCATCAAAACGCTGAACAGCTAATAAGGGGTAGGCTTTTTTCAGCCGGTTCACAAAGGGTTCAATATAGCGGGCTGCTTCCGAAGGATTATTTTGCATGTCTTTCGGCTCGCCGATAACAACAGCATCCACCTTTTCCTGTGCCAGATAACTGGTAAGAAAGTCGAAAATATCATGACTCCTGACTGTTGTTAAACCATTGGCAATCAGCTGAAATTCATCAGTTACTGCTATGCCACAGCGTTTTCTGCCATAATCGATTGCCATTATTCGTCCCATATCAGGCTGATATTCTTTTTTTGAGACTGCAAAATTACGAAAACATTCTGATGCGTGCGATTGAGGCATCGGTATAAGCCGGCTTTTTTGTATTTTCGGGGCTTAAAATCAGAAGATGGAAAATTATAAGTCAATCATTGAAAACGCATGGAATCAGCGGGAACTCTTGCAGGATGAAGCAGTGCAACAGGCAGTAAATGAAGTGATTGCCCTGTTGGATCAGGGAAAACTGCGGGTGGCCGAGCCTAAGGACGGACAGTGGGTAGTGAATGAGTGGGTTAAAAAGGCCGTGATCCTTTATTTCCCGATACGAAAGATGGAGACGATGGAAGTGGGAATGTTGGAGTTTCACGACAAGATCCCTTTGAAGAGAGATTTTGCCAGGCTGGGTGTACGTGTCGTTCCTCATGCCATTGCCAGGTATGGAGCCTTTCTGGAGAAGGGAGTGATTATGATGCCATCTTATGTGAATATTGGGGCTTATGTGGGAGCAGGAACAATGGTAGATACCTGGGCTACAGTTGGTTCGTGTGCGCAGATTGGGCAAAACGTTCATCTCAGCGGCGGGGTGGGCATTGGAGGCGTGCTGGAGCCGGTACAGGCTGCCCCTGTAATCATCGAAGACGATTGTTTTATTGGCTCCAGAGCCATAGTAGTCGAAGGCGTTAGAGTAGAAAAGGAGGCGGTATTGGGAGCCAATGTTGTGCTCACCAAATCCACAAGAATCATAGATGTAAGCGGCCCAAATCCTGTTGAAATGAAAGGGGTTGTGCCAGCCCGTTCGGTAGTGATCCCCGGCACTTACACCAAAAAGTTTCCGGCAGGGGAGTATCAGGTTTCCTGCGCCCTGATTATTGGCAAACGCAAAGCATCCACCGACCTGAAAACCTCACTGAATGATGCCTTACGTGAGTATGATGTGGTGGTTTAATAGCAGCGGGATACACATTATTCCTAACCTGGACGAGCCAGAACCAAACAGGAAATTTGTAATTTGGCATGATGGAAATATTAACATTTACACATAAAAAGAACATACTTGGAGTTTTAAGCTGTTTAGACAGAGTAATACTAACAGGTACACTTCCACAGAATTGTCATTCATCGGGAATGACTGGT
>DJWN01000140.1:36893-57100 GCA_002440975.1 Bacteroidales bacterium UBA6229 | reverse complement strand
TATTTAAGCATAGTGCTATTTAACAATCATTGCTGCCTGCAGCAGACAGCTCAGTAAATCCTGCATATTTGTCTTAGTTTATTCATGATCTTGTTAAAACGATAATCTTGATCTTCATAGAAAAGATTCCCATAAATGGCTTCTTGCTTTACCGTGTCTTCCAGAATATCAGCAAAGCAGCTGATCAGATATTGTTTCACATAATCATCTGCAGATAGGATTTTAGTTACCCAATCTGCCGAATAATTGAGCAGGTAAACAATATCTTCAAAATCGTGACTGGTGCGTGGATCCTTAATACCCCGATCGTAAAATGCTGAAAATTTTGTTGCCAGGTAGTATGGCAATGCCAAACAACGGATTGTTACTTCATCGATCTCAAACTTGATAAGCTTGTTAAATCCTGATGCAAACCAGGGATTTGCCGGAGCCCAACCTACCTCTTTTGTGGCCATTACATCCACTTTGGTGTCCTGATAACGAAAACGACACATAACATAGTCCTCACTCGACTGGTGAAAACCTAACTTTATCAACTCCTGCCTGATGCGTTCCAGTTCGCCAAGACTTGCTATTTCCATTGTGATATCCACGTCCTTTGTAGGTCTCACATCATCAGCTGACGAATCATCAATATAAAGGCTCACTACAGCGCCTCCAACATATACAACCCTTTCGTTAAGACTACCCAAAGCCAGCGCAATCTTTTTTGTTGCCTCCCGGTTAATAACGGCATTTTTTAACATAACCGCTTTTTAAGTTCTGCTGTAGCAATATTTTTCTCCCTTGCCCTTCCAACTCTCAAAGCATCGCAAAGTGCCATATATTCATAGAAATAAGGATCCTTCAAACATGCTTCCGGTACTTTTGGATGCAGCGGTTCAATCGATGCTCCCCTCACCGTGCCTTCCCCATAAGGCCACACATAAGGTTCGCTGCTGCTTATCTCACTTGCCAGCGGAGGTGCTGCATGTGCAGTAGGAATTCCACGCACTTGCGCTCCCGGGTATTGTGGATATACATAGCGTAGTCCATGCAGCAGAAAATCAAGTAAGGATGATTTCATCAAATGCCTTTTGTCTTTACTAATTAATCCGGCAATGGCTGATCTGTTCAAACTTTCAGTAACCTCACTGGCACTAATACCCAACTCATTGGCTAAATCTTTCATAAACCAGGATGAATCCTTTTTTGTAGCTATTTTTAACAATACCACAATATCATGTGGCCGCATTCCACTGTGTTTCTTCATGTCTTTATCATTATCAAACCGCAAAGATAAAACAATAATTCTCAATTCGCGAATCGCGAATTGAGAATTATTACATATGCACCCAACATACAACAAAAAACTTAACCTTATGATTTACATAAAAATGACCTAATGAATTAACCTTTAATTTATTTCCCCGCACTGCCGCGCGAATCCTATCCCGTGGTGACTTCGACTTTCCGACCTTCGACTTTCCGACCTTCGACATTCAAAACTCACACTCACACATCTTCCTTACCGTCACTCTTTGTCGCTCTCCCATAATAGCTTTGTCAATAAAAAGAAAGCTATGACCCCAGTAAACAAAACCACACGCACGCAACTGCTCAAAAAACATCGGATCCTCCAACAGGCTGCCAAAACCCTCAAAAAGGAATTTGTTGGCCTCAACAAAGTCATCGACGAAATTATAGGCTGCATGAGCCCCTGGTATTTCTTCCCTGAATTGCAAGAAAGCCCTGTCGTTGTTAATCTATGGGGTCTCACTGGCGTAGGCAAAACCTCGCTCATAAGTCGCCTCACCGAGTTGATTCATTTTGATGATAAAACCTATTATTTTAATCTCGGCGAAAAGTTCAACTACAACATTCATGATCAGATTAATGATATAAACAAAAGTGTCAATACTGCACCTGTCATCATGGTGTTCGACGAATTACAGAATGCACGCTCACTAAGTGACGATGGTACAGATAAGGAGTTTCCAAGTGGTCAGCTGATCTGGCAGCTGCTCGATTCCGGTAAATTTCCTTCGCTTACAGTGCCCTATTATGCCGCTATGCTCGATGTCCTGATAACCCAACTAAAATTCGTCATGGCACAGGGTGTTAGGGTCGAAAGCGGCATCGTAGTGGCTGGAAGGGAAACCTATATCAAATACTTCAGCCATAACCGTTTTTACGATCGCCCTTCCGATCCCAAAAGCTGGAACCAGATGCAAAATATCTGGTTTATTCCCGAAGAAATATACCATATCCTGCTTGATGAAGCCCCCGACTTTTTCTTCCCTACCTATAATGTCTCCGAAAAACTGTGTCAGTTCAACGCAAAGGAATCAGTCGAATTTCTGGATCGCTTACTCAAGCATATCATTCGTCCGCGAACTGTTGATTGCTCCAAAGCCATCATCTTCAATATCGGCAACCTGGATGAGGTTTACACTATGAGCAGCAACTTTAACCCCGACATCAGTGCGGATGAATATCATGAGCAGTCGCTTAGGATCAATGTGCCTCAGATCAAAAACGAACTCAGGAAGCGTTTTCGCAACGAACAAATCTCCCGCCTTGGTAACAACCACATCATCTACCCGGCCTTTAGCGCCGATACTTTTCAACAAATCATTGCGATGGAGCTTAAAAAAGTAGCCGATCAGATGTACCGGACACAACACATCAAATTGATGTTCGACAAATCCATTCACCAACTCATATACAACGAGGGCGTTTATCCCGCACAGGGCACGCGTCCTGTTTTTACAACCATCCACAACATCATTAAAAACAAGCTTGCCACGATACTCACTGAGATACACTTGCTTAACATACAGGCTACCCGGGTCAACTTCTCGTTCGATGGCAATCATATTATGCTCAGCTTCTTCAGGAACAGGAAAATGTTGCATCTGCTGCCTATCGCGCAGGAATTCAAACTTACAGAGCTGCGGCGCAACAAACGCGATGATATGCAGGCTATCATTGCAGTGCACGAAGCTGGTCATGCCGTCCTCGCTGTCATCCTGATGCGGACGATACCCGAAGTGATTTGCTCTTCCACTGCCAGTCAGGATCAGTCGGGTTTTCTGCACACAAAAGTCAAATGGGATTACATCTCTCGCAAGGAAATCCTCAGTCGGCTGGCTTTATTCCTGGGTGGACTGGTAGCCGAAAAGCTGGTATTTGGTGCCGATAACATCACCACTGGTGCCGATGACGATATCAGGCGGGCAACCTTCTTCGTCAATGCCATGCTAAAAGAACACGGCATGGGAAACCGGATGATTGCTATCAACGCCAATGCAATCAGCACCCGGCATTTTCTCAACGACTTCGACCATCAAATCGAACTGCAAGCTCGTGAATGGATCGATGAAGCAACACTACTCGCTGAAAAAACCCTCAAGCATCAGGAAACACTGCTCCTGCGAATTGCAGGCTACCTCAGCAACCACGCCAACATCCACAAAGCAAAGCTGCGCGAATTAGTCAAATCACATGCAGTTGATTTCAATATCAGCCAAATCATCGAAGACGGCTCCAACCTGTTTTACCGCAAACGCCTCCTGCAAAAAATCAGTGCTGGCAACAAGCCTCAGGCAGTCACCGCTTCCGGCTTCGACCTGCAACTAAATCACAATACCAACAAATCAAATCCGTAAAGAAAGAAGGAAACGTACGCGATCACAAACCCCCATCGCTCGGCGCAGTCTGTGACTCCATCAATTAAAACGAATCAACAAACCTGCCTGCCGACAGAATAGAGGCAGGTCAACAAATTCTCAAATCTCAAATCTTGAATTTTCTCAACCCCCACCTCACCCTTTTTCATTCCTTCGCTCGAGTCGCCCCTTCACTCAAATCGCCCCCTCACCCTCGTCACTATTTGTCGTACCCCCATACCTAATTTTGCTTCAAAACTTAAAAATCATTAACATGAAATCAAAACTTAACCCCTTTCTGATCCTGGTCATGCTCGCCACATTGGCCATAGCCACAACCTCATGCAACAAATCCATCAAAAACGACACCAACACCATTTTAGTAGCCTACAACGATGCCATTGCCGATTACCACAATGCAATTAATAGTGCTAACGTAATTTTTGACCAGCGTACAATGCAAATCTTTAACTTGAACCAAACCGCCTGGGACAATGTAGCCAAGGAACACAAAATCGACTCCCTCATGAATTGGTTCTACGAAAAACATGGCCCCGAAGCCTACAACGAACTACGCCTCCTGGTGGACGAAAACTTCAATGAAAAAGTCAATAAAACAGCTCGCTAATCTTGAATCTGTCTGGCGACCAACGGGAGACATATCATCAAATTTTCAAATCCCTCAAATCTCAAATCTCCACCCTACGTCGATTAAATCATCCTTAACCTTATCAAAAAATCAACCCATGAACTCCCTCCCCCGCCGCTGCTTCCTCAAATCCCTCGCCGCTGCTTCAGCCACACTCTTACTGCCTTTCAGTCTTTCTGGACTTATAGCCATAAACAACAAAACCAACATCTTTGCTATTGGTGATCTTGCTGCCTCCATCATCAGCAACAACTTGTCGAAAATTCCTTTACCTGAAGCCAATATCAGACTGCTTTGTAACCCCAAATTTGTAGAACTCCCGGCTGATTCCGGAATACAACAATCCGAATTAGAGCCGCACCATCCCGAAGAAATATTCCACCACAGCGAACACAACCTCATCCTTATTGACCTCACCTACAGCGAGTCAGCAGCACGGGCCATCAAAGCCGGCAACTACCTCTCAAAGCATCAAATTAGAAATTCTTTTATCGCCATCCTCCCATTCCGATACCAAGGAATCAGTACACGACAAACTGCCGAAGCAGCACTAAAAACCCTCTCACAACAAAGCCGCTGTCATGCCTTTGATCTTGAAGACCTCCGCACCCATCAAGGCGAACAGCTCTTCACCGAAGGCTTCAGCCAACTAGAACAGCAGATTTTGCAACAAATCTTATATAAAATTTGATTTCAATTGACCACTAAAATCATTCCTCTAAGGTGTAACTATCTTGAAAACAATTATATTCGTTGTTTGCTATGCTGGCTTATCGAAAAGACTACCAGACATTACATCTGCTTACGCGGCATCACCAGCACCTCTCCTACCATCACTTCATCGGGTTGGGTAAGTGCATAATAGATAGCATTGGCGATGTCTTCTGCTGCCAGCGGAACCATATCGCCTCCTCGTTTGCTAAAGCTTTCCAAAATATCCTGATCGGTAATGGTTTGCGTAAGTTCGGTTGCCACAGCTCCTGGTTCGATGGCTGTTACCTTGATATTCATTGAGGGCGTGAGCTCCATGCGCATGGCTTCTGAGAGAGCAGTAACCGCAAACTTTGTTGCGTTATAAACCGCAAAACCAGGCCAAACTTTACGCCCTGCCACAGAAGAAATATTAATAATATGTCCTCCACCCTGATTTTTCATCACAGGAAGCACCCCGGCAATGCAATACAGCAGACCTTTCAGATTCACATCTATCATACGCTCCCATTCGTCAATTTTCAACTTATCCATATACGAAACAGGCATCAATCCGGCATTGTTTACCAAAACATCAATGCGTCCATAACTCTCCGAAATTTCTTTGAAAGCACTTAGTACTGATTCTCGTTCAGTAATATCAAGCTTAATCGTCATCGATTCGGTTTGATACGCATCCATCAATTCCTGAGCCAGCTCCTGGAGGCGTTCTTCGCGACGGGCTATTAATACCAAACGTGCACCATCAGCGGCAAGCTTGCGGGCCGTGGCTGCTCCGATACCACTAGAAGCACCGGTAATCACAACAACTTTGTCTTTTAAGATCATATAAATTCTTTTAAGGTTTAAATGCTAAACAAGTGTAACAGCAATTGGTTTCACCAAAATGCCACTAATAACCATATCGCTCTTTCCATAAGTTGCGAAGGTTTCGGCGCATTTCTTCTTCCCTGGGATTTTTTCCCGGATCGTATAATACTGTTTTACTAATCTCTGCCGGCAAAAATTCCTGCTCGGCAAAATTCCCCGGAAAATCGTGGGCATATTTATATTCAGCACCATAACCAAGCTCTTCCATCAGTTTGGTAGGCGCATTGCGCAAAGGCAAAGGCACCGACAGATCCCCTGTTTTCCTGACGATTTCCTGTGCTTTATTGATAGCCATATAAGAAGCATTACTTTTGACTGAACATGCCAGATAAACAGCGGTTTGGGACAAAATAATCCGGCTTTCAGGGAAGCCTATTTTCTGAACTGCCTCAAAACAACTGTTGGCTAACAGCAATGCATTGGGGTTGGCATTCCCAATATCCTCGGAAGCCAAAATTAACATGCGTCGGGCAATGAAAAGCGGGTCTTCGCCAGCTTCGATCATACGCGCCAGATAATACACCGCAGCATTGGGATCGCTGCCACGCATGGATTTGATAAATGCAGAGATTACATCATAATGCATCTCACCTTTTTTATCATATTTTACAAGGTTATTCTGAATACAGCGTTTCGCATCCGCATCATTGATGACTAAATCTGCTTTGCCCGGAATTTCCTCAGCCAGCACATCTACAACCAATTCTATGGCATTCAATAATTTACGCGCATCACCACCACTGATTTGCAGCAAGGCACCCATTTCCTTCAGTTGGATTTTGCGTTCGTAATCCTTTTCAAGGGTGACTACAGCATTATCGAGTAATTTGAGTAAGTGTTTCTTTTCGAGCGATTTAAGAACATACACCTGCGAACGGCTCAAAAGCGGTGCAATCACCTCAAAAGAAGGGTTTTCGGTTGTGGCACCAATCAAGGTAACCAATCCCTTTTCGACGGCAGCAAGCAATGAATCCTGTTGTGATTTACTAAACCGATGAATCTCGTCAATAAAAAGAATGGGAGGTTTAGCCAGTATCCTGGCCCTGTCGATAACTTCGCGCACGTCCTTCACACCTGAACTCACTGCACTCAGCACAAAAAATTGTCTGTCGGTTTTTTTGGCAATGATATGGGCAAGCGTTGTTTTTCCAACTCCGGGAGGCCCCCAGAATATCATCGAAGGGATTCGTCCGCTTTCCAAAGCCCGGCGCAGAATAGCCCCATCACCCACAAGGTGTTCCTGACCAATATATTCATCCAGTGTTTGAGGACGCAACACTTCAGCAAGGGGTTGAGTAGATTTGTTCATCGGGTAATGCAAATTTGCTACAAAGTTAAGGTGCTTTCGGCAGCCATACCAGTTTTGGCTCTGAAAAACAAATTCAGTACAATTTTATACTTTTGTGGTTCATTATAAAACAAGTGAGATGAAGGTGTTGATGATGTTTTGTGATTCTTTTTCGTATCGCCCGGCGATAAAAAATCTGGAAACAGCCCCTGAAGTTGAATCGCCTGAAAGTTTTAAGGATGTGCTTGTTGCGTTTATTCAGGCCGAAGAAAAAGACGAGGAAGATCCCAAAGGTACGGAGGACAAATTATTAAACGTAGTGAAATGGGGAGCCCGCAAGAACAACAGCCGGCATGTGATCTTACATTCTTTCGCACATCTTTCGGAGAGCAAGGCCAGCCCCGAATTTACACATGAACTTTTCAACCGCTCACAACAGCGCATGCACAAGGCTGACTGGCAATGTGATCAAACGCCTTTTGGCTATTTTCTGGATTTGCAGCTTTCTGCACCCGGAGTGTCTCAGGCAAGGATTTTTAAGTCTTTCTGATCAAAAATTCAACGACTTACCTCTTTTCCGTTTCGCTGACCCAATTGAGAAATGATCAAAGGAAACTTTTCTAGATTAAAAGGCTTGCTAATGTACTCATTCATGCCGGCTTCCAAACATTTTTGACGGTCGTCTTTCAAAGAGTTAGCCGTAATGGCAATGATTTGAACTGGTTTTTCGGTTCTAAGATCCTGCTCCAGTTGTCTGATTTTTTTGGTTGCCGTAATCCCATCCATCACCGGCATTTGGATATCCATCAAAATGAGATCGTAGGGGTTTTGTTTGAATTTTTCGATGGCTTCCTTCCCATTGACGGCCAAATCAACTTCAAATCCCATTCCGCGAAGGCTTTGCAGCGAAACTTTCTGATTGATCAGATTATCCTCAACAAGAAGAATTTTCCGGATATTGCTCTCTTCAACGAAGCCTGGTTCAGTGCCAATCGGCAGCTTTACTGTAAACCAAAACCTGGCTCCTCTGTTCTGCTCGCTCTCAAACCCTATTGTACCACCCATAAGATCAGCCAGATGACGCGAAATTGTAAGTCCAAGCCCCACACCGCCATGCTTTCTGGTATAACTTTGATCGCCCGATTGAAATAATTCCCAGATTTTCTCTCTCTGGTCTTCCGAAATTCCAATACCTGTATCGGTTACCTCCATCTGAACCAATGCCTCAACTTCATCTTTCTGAACAAGCCTGGCACTAAACAATATCGAGCCGGAATCGGTGAATTTTAGCGCATTATTCAACAGATTGCCGGCAATTTGTCTGATACGAGCCATATCTCCAATAAGATAAACCGGAATGTTTTCGTCGATGCGCGTTGTAAATTCCAAACCTTTTTCACCGGTTTCCTTGCGATAAACTGCTAAAAGCTCGTGCAGCTCGTTGTGAAAATGAAAATTAAGCTGATCCAGTTGCAACAGATTACACTCCAGTTTGGAATAATCGAGCATATCATTGGTCATTCGAATCAGGTTGTGGCTCAACATACTGATTTCGTTGTGCAAAGCAACCAACTCATCAGCAACTGGTATTTTGCGAGCTATGGTCAACAAGCCAATGATTCCATTCAAAGGTGTTCTGATTTCATGGCTGATATTAGCCAAAAAACGTGTTTTGGTTTGATTCGCAGCTTCTGCTTCCTCTTTCAGCCTGATCATTTCTTTTAGGTTATGCTCCAAATCTTTTTTTTGGTTATCGATAAGCTGATGTCGCTGTTCGAGGAGATGAAGCAAACGCTTGTTGGTGGCTGTTTGTTTTCTGGAATTGACTATCGAAAACAAAAGGATAATTAGCAAAACAACAAACAATAATCCAATTATCCAGAAAGTTGATCCTTGTTCTTCCGCCACCAACAACTTAATAATCAGGTCAGTTCTAAACCAACCTGCCAAATACCAAAAATAAATCAGATTGAGGAATACCATTAAGTTGTGGACAAAAAATCAAAAATTAAGCTGAAATCATTTAAAGATTCAAAATATGTGCCATATTAAAAACTACTGTATGATGTTGTTTTTCAAGGAATAATAAATCCAAACAGAAATTTAATTTCCAATATCAGGAAATGTTTTCCAGAAAATGGATTTGATGTCGGGCTAACATACGATCAGTTGTATTTTCCAGTGTCAGGCTTGAAGATCAAGAACTTGGACGAAAGCGAAAACTCAGGTGATTTGATCAATTGCAACGCATCAATTTTTACAAAGAAACGAAAACGACCCAAAGTAAATTCTTCCTTACGAATAATATGCATAAGTGAACTCTTTTCAATAAAAAATCGCATACCGTTTTTCTCGGGCAGGGGTTTGAGTTCGAACCTCAAATCAGGATAAGAGTTAAAAAACAACTTCCGCAATGCCCGCTTCTTTTGAATGAGTTCCATTCCAAAAACATAATTTGCTGATTCAGAAGCATGGGGCGATCTGCACTCCAGCTCTATGATAGATCCTTCAGTTCTGGGGTTATGGTCGAAGATAATAAATTGCCATCCTCCTACATACTGCTCTGAAATTTTATAGGTTTTAGGCCTGCTTTTGTACCATTTTCTGAATGCATAAGCCGTGGCAAATAAAACCACCAAAACGATTATCCCCAATTGATCAGCTGACATGAAATGAATTTTGGACAAAAATACAAATTAAGTGCGGCAAAGCTTTCATTCAGAATTATTCCAGAGAAGTCATCCATTCGATGAGCAGAAAATCTTGTATTTTTGACCTCTTAATAGCTATAATCATGGATAAAGAACTTCTAAGCAGCATCAAAAGCTTCCTGAATTTCGAGATAATTAAACTGGAAAAGGTTCAGGTTAACCTTTATGAAATCCTGATTGGCGTTTTAATAATCTTTATCACAGCACTAGTGCTCCGACTCTTACGCCGGATTTTTAAGAAAGTGAATCAAAAAGGTATAATGGATACCGGCACTTCCAATTCTCTTTATCAAATCATTAAATATTTTATCTGGGTAGTCGTTTTTGTTTTGATTCTTGATACAGTTGGTGTTCAGGTCAGTATCTTTATCGCCAGTGCAGCTGCCTTACTTGTAGGTGTTGGCCTTGGACTGCAACAACTTTTTAATGATATTGCCAGCGGAATCATCCTGCTCATTGAGCGAACTTTAAAGGTGAATGATGTGGTAGAAATGGAAAACGAAATGGTAGGCCGTGTTGTTACCATAGGTTTAAGAACTTCAAAAATCAACACACGCGACAATATTCTGGTAATCGTACCCAACTCTCAACTGGTAAACGATCGTGTGATAAATTGGAGTCATGCCGATATGCTTACACGCTTTCATGTGAATATTGGTGTGGCTTATGGGAGTGATATTGAATTGGTAACCAAGGTGTTAAAATCCTGCGCCAAAGAACATCCCAATATAGTAAGCAAACCGGAACCATTTGTTCGTTTTACTAATTTTGGCGATTCAAGTCTTGATTTTCAACTTTTTTTCTATACCAATGAAGCCTTTGTGGTTGAAAACACGAAAAGCGATTTACGTTATAAAATTGACAAGGCATTCCGTGAACACAAGATTCAGATTCCTTTTCCGCAGCGCGATGTTTACCTTAAATCAACAACTTAAATAAATCAGAAACACATTAAAATCTCCTTCTATGAATCAAAAACATATCGTTTGTCTTCTCCTCATTTTTAGTCTTATAGCACTTATTCATAATCCTTTGTCAGCCTGCACCAATTACCTGGTCACAAAAGGTGCATCCACTGATGGATCCACAATGATCAGTTATGCTGCAGATTCTCACATCCGCTATGGCGAGTTGTATTTCAGTCCGCGAGCCGACTGGCCCGAAGGAAGCACTGTAACCATATACGATCGTGGAACAGCTGAACCGCTGGGTGAGATTCCACAGGTAGCGCATACCTTTCAGACCCTTGGTTTTATGAACGAATTTCAAGTTGCCATTGGTGAAACCACTTTTGACGGCCGTCCGGAACTTAAGGATTCAACTGGCTTGATGGATTATGGAGCCTTGATGTTTATTGCCTTACAACGGTCAAAAACAGCACGCGAAGCCATCAAGGTAATCGGGACAATGGTTGAAGAACACGGCTATGCCAGCAGCGGAGAATCCTTTTCAATTGGCGATCCCAACGAAGTCTGGATCATGGAAATCATTGGTAAAGGAACTGATTTGAAGTACGATAAAAAACTAAAGAAAGAAATAAACACCCAAAAAGGAGCTGTTTGGGTAGCCGTCAGGATTCCGGATGGTTATATTTCGGCTCATGCCAATCATGCCCGAATTACAACTTTCCCTTTGGCAGATGGCAAGACATCCATTACGGATAAAATGTGGGACAAGCTGGAAAGTCCTGAACTCAGGGTAATTTATGCCCATGATGTGATCGATTTTGCACGGCAAAAAAAATATTATGAGGGCGGAGATAAATCATTCAGCTTCAGCGACACTTATGCTCCGCTTGAATTTGGGGCTGCCAGATTTTGCGAACTCAGGGTTTGGGCAATGTTTGATCAGGTGAACAGCCAAATGGATCAATATTGGGATTATGCAGCAGGCCTGGATTTGGACAATGAACGTATGCCTTTGTTTATCAAACCTGATCGTAAAATCAGCGTGGAAGATCTGATGCAGTTTAAAAGAAATTACTTACAGGGAACTGAATTAGATATGTCGCAGGATATTGGAGCCGGTCCCTACGGCTTGCCCTACCGCTGGCGTCCGCTAACCTGGGAACATCAGGATTCAACTTATTTCCATGAAAGGGTAACCGTTACGCAACAAACTGGTTTTTCGTTTATCGCCCAGATGCGCAGCTGGCTGCCCAACGAAATTGGCGGCATCAACTGGTTTGCCGTGGACGATGCCGGCACTGCGGTTTACGTGCCTTTCTATGCTTCCATGAATCGCATTCCGCAAGCTTATCAGGAAGGCTTTGGAGATATTTTAAGTTATGAAAAAGATGCCGCTTTCTGGGTTTTTAATCGGGTGGCACATTTTGCTTATTTATTCTACAACAGGGTGATGCCCGACGTCAAAGCGGTTCAGAATGAGCTGGAACAAAAGTTTGTAAATTATGTGGATGCCACTGATGCAGCTGCATTAAAACTTTACGAAAAAGATCCGAAGCTGGCTGTTGATTACCTGACGGATTATTCCTGCAATATGGCACAAATGACTGTTTCGCGCTGGCAAAAGTTAAGTGAGTTTTTACTTGTGAAATACCTGGATGGCAATATGAAACAGGAAAAAGACGGAGAATTTCTGCGAAATCCCTGGGGTTATCCCTTGCCGCCAAAATTTCCCGGCTATCCAAACAGCTACAAAGAGCAGATTTTGCGCGAAACCGGTGACCGCTTTTTGTATCGTTAAACCGTTTTTGATTTAGTTCGTTTCGTAGGTTAGTGGTGCATCCGGCCCGATAGGTAAGCCAAAAATCATCCAGATTACCAGCATGATTATCCATACGATGGAGAAAATGACGGTGTAAGGCAACATGGTGGAAATAATCGTTCCGATGCCGGCTTTTTTATCGTACTTCTGCATAAAAGCCACTATCAAAGCAAAATACGACATCATAGGCGAGATGATATTGGTAACCGAATCACCAATACGATAAACCACCTGCGTAAGTTCGGGGCTGTAGCCGAGCAACATAAACATGGGGATAAAAACCGGTGCCATGATAGTCCATTTGGCCGAAGCACTTCCCATCACCATATTGATCATGGCGGTAATGATGATAAATCCAATCATCAGCGGAATGCTGCCCAAACCCGATGCCTGGAGTGCGCTGGCTCCTTCGATGGCAAAAATCAAGCCCAGGTTGGTCCATTTGAAATAGGCCACGAATTGTGCTGCAAAAAACACCAAAACGATATACACACCAAGTGCTTCCATCGATTTCCCCATGCCTTTCATCACATCATTGTCGCTTTTGATGGTTCCTGCACCAATGCCATAAGCAATTCCCATCACAGCAGCCGTGATAAAAATAATGGCCACAATGCCATCCATAAAAGGTGAATGCAACAAGCTACCTGTTTCGGCATCGCGCAAAAAACCATTAGCAGGCACAGTGCCCCACAACATGACGCCAACCAACACGATGGCTGTAAAAACGGCATAGCGCAAACCTTTTTTCTCTTCCTTGCTCAGGCGTTTGATCTCCTCCGTTTCCGAACCACCATATTTACCCAGACGAGGCTCCACAATCCGCTCCGTAGCCCAGGTGCCGGCAGCTGCAATCAAAAATGTGGAAGCAAACATGAAATAATAGTTTGCCGCAGGATTTACCACATAAGCTTTGTCGATAATTTGCGCAGCTTCCTGCGAAAGTCCGGCCAGTAAGGGATCAATTGTACCAAGCAACAAATTGGCACTATAACCACCTGAAACGCCGGCAAAAGCAGCTGCCATCCCTGCGATGGGATGTCGCCCAACAGCCAGGAAAATAATCGCACTGAGTGGGACCAGCAATACATACCCTACCTCGCTGGCTGTATTGGATAAGATTCCGGCAAAAACAACAACAAAGGTCAGAATCCGGCGCGGCGAGGAGAGCACCATCAGGCGCAGCGCAGTGCCAATAAGCCCCGAACCTTCCGCAATTCCAATACCCAACATGGCAACAAGTACCACTCCAAGAGGCGCAAAACTCGTGAAATTGGTCACCATTTCGGTGATGATTTTATGGAGCCCATGCACCGAGAGCAGATTAACCGGACGAATCAATTCACCTGTTCCCGGATGGATCACTTCAAGGTCGAACTGACTGGCCACCCACGAAAGCACCAGGGCTAAACCGGCAAATATGGCAAAAAGTGTTGCCGGATGCGGAAGTGCGTTCCCTACTTTCTCAACAATATGCAAAAACTTATCAACCAGTCCTTTGGGCTTTTCCTTTGAGGTTGTCATCAATCAGATTTTTATGTTTTTTTAGGAATAAGGCGCAAACATAGAAAATTCTATTTAGAATGTTTCCAAATAAATGTTAAAGCCAAGAGGGAGATGTATAATAGCGAAGGTAATGCTGTGTGATATCTCCCAAACATAAGCCAGCATGAGTGGATTGTCCGTAGCTCTTGCCAATGAGCTTGAGCCCGGAATACTGATTTGAACTGTCATATATGGTGGATTTAGAAGTTTAAAAGCATCACTCTTTCAGTGGTTTTGTTTTTAGGTAGAGTAAACCATCTCAAAGAGTGAGAGAACTACAGCGTAAACTCTGGTGTATTAAAAAATAATTCTTATTTTAGCTGCGATAATTGACCTAAACCTTGTGCTTCCTTTCCTCAGTGATTTGATTTTCTGATAATTAGTTATTTTTATTACTTATTACAAAAAAATACATTACCCATGAAATACCTTATTCCAATCTTTTTTGTATTTCTACTTTTCTCTGCATGTAAAAAAGCAACTGAAGAAAACCCAGTAATTGTATTTGAAGGATTTACTTTAAGGGACATTTATGGTGGTCTAATTTCAGAAGATGTAACCGACTGGAGATATGAAGACAGCTGGACTTCGCTTGAACATTCACTGTTTAATGATATTCAAAAACCGTTATGTCCCGTTGAAGAAGCACCACAATGGGATTTAATAGCATATCCAAATCCTATTACAACTGGTTATATGAGTATAGAATTGTTAGATAATACTAGATTTTCATACCGCTTGGTAGACAATGAGTTTAATGTTATCAGAGCACATGACTCTATACATACAAACATAATACATTTTGCATTTGACCGCTTAAACATCTATAATGATACATTACGGATGTACTATAAAATTTCCCGAGACAATTGTGAATGGCGAGGTCATGGAGATATATTATTTCAAATGGAATAGTAGTAAACATCCTAACCTATCGCCAATTGTAGCAATAAAAATGAAATGGGAAAATTATACCACAACCTCAAATATTCAGGTAAATGCCGTTTGCCGCTGTGCATCAAAACAAAAAAGAGCTACCATATACTTACAGTACCTCTTTCTTTTTCAGCGTGGGGCGTACTGGAATCGAACCAGTGACCTCTTGCCTGTCAAGCAAGCGCTCTAAACCAACTGAGCTAACGTCCCAATTTTTGGCAAAAATATAATGTTTTCTATTCTGCAACAAGCATTTTTTGCCGATAACTGTTTCAAGGCTTCAAATTCAGATTCAGGCATACAGCTTAATCAAATCTTTTATAAATTCGC
Source organism: Bacteroidales bacterium UBA6229 (assembly GCA_002440975.1). Taxonomy (GTDB): domain Bacteria; phylum Bacteroidota; class Bacteroidia; order Bacteroidales; family F082; genus UBA5536. The sequence goes on along the minus strand of DJWN01000140.1, from coordinate 41,683 downwards.
TTCCGGTAAAGATTTGTGCGTTTCAAAATCCAAAATTTGTTTTATGAATACTTTTAAATCCCTTTTGTTTACAGCCTTGTTCATCGGCTTTTTCAGCTTATCTTTTTCACAGGATAGCGACAAAACTATCACCATGACCGACATCTGGTCGTCAGGAAAATTCTATCCCAAAATGGTTCGCGGCCTCAATCCCATGAACGATGGGGCCACCTATGCGGTTCTCGAAGACAGTTTGCTTAATGTTTATGCCTATAAAAGTGGTGAAAAAGTAAAAACACTAATCAATACCAAAAAACTTATTCCCGAAGGGGCCGACACCCCACTCCGTTTAGGAAACTATGAAATGAGCCCCAACGAAAACATGATCTTAATCCCGGCCGAAACAGAGTCGATCTACCGGCATTCATCAAAATCGAATTATTTTATCTACGAACTGGAAAGTGGCCGCTTGTTTCCACTATCGGCCAACGGCAAACAAAAGCTGGCTGAGTTTTCGCCCGACAGCAAGCAAATAGCTTTTGTGCGCGACAATAACCTATTTGTTGTTTCGCTCGAAGACGGGTCAGAAAAACAACTAACGACTGACGGCAAATTCAATGCAATAATTAATGGAACAACAGATTGGGTTTATGAAGAAGAATTTAGTTTTACGAAGGCTTTTTTCTGGTCGCCCGACAGCAAAACCATTGCCTTTTATCGCTTTGACGAAAGCAGGGTGAAGTTGTATCAGATGGAACTTTTCACCGGTTTATATCCTGAATGGTACACCTATAAATATCCAAAAGCAGGAGAAGATAACAGCCTCGTAACGATTCATACGGTATCGACCGAAACAGGCAAACTTCAAAAAATTGATACCGGAAACGAAACAGACCTTTATTTCCCACGCATCAAATGGACGACAGAACCTGATAAACTGGCAATTTATAGGTTAAATCGTTTACAAAACAAGCTTGAAATCCTGCTGGCCAATACACAAACAGAAAGCATCAGCACGCTTTATGAAGAAGAAAATCAGTGGTTTGTCGAAATTGACAATAATCTGAATTTCTTTCCCGATGGCAAGCAATTTGTGATCAGCAGCGAAAAAGACGGCTTCAACCACCTTTATTTATATGGTATGGATGGCAAACTACTGAGGCAACTCACAACCGGACCGCATGATATTACTGCGGTTTATGGTTACGATTCCAAAAATCAAACAATCTATTTTCAGCAGGCTATCAGTTCGCCAATGGATCGTCAGATTGCAGCCGTAAACCTCAAAGGAAAAACACAACTGATAATTGATTCGGAAGGCAGCAGTGATGCCAGCTTCAGCAAAGATTTCAGCTATTTTATACATACTTTTAGCACGGCTAACGAACCACCCGTTTATAGCCTGCGAAACAACAAGGGAAAGCTCATCAGAACGCTCGAAGACAACCAGGAGTTAAAAACCCGGCTGGCAACCTATAACCTCAGCCCGAAGACCTTTTTCAGCTTCGATCATCCGGATGTTGTGCTGCCCGATGGTCAGGCAACCCACCTGAATGGATGGCAAATCCTGCCTGCCAATTTCGATCCCAACAAGCAATATCCGGTTTTGCTTTTTGTTTATGGAGGCCCTGGTGCCCAAACCGTGAGAAATGCCTGGGGCTGGAACGATTATTTCTGGCATCAGTTGCTGGCACAAAAAGGTTTTGTGGTGGTTTCTGTGGATAACAGAGGCACAGGAGCAAGAGGCGAGACATTTAAAAAGATGACTTACAAAGAATTAGGAAAATACGAAACGGAAGATATGATTTCTACTGCCAAATACCTGAGCAGCCTGCCCTATGTTGATAGCGAACGCATCGGAATTTACGGCTGGAGCTATGGTGGTTTTATGGCAAGCTCGGCCATCACCAGAGGAGCAGATTATTTTAATACCGCTGTGGCAGTTGCTCCGGTAACCAGCTGGCGTTATTATGACAATATCTACACCGAGCGTTATATGCAAAAGCCACAGGACAACCCCAAAGGTTATGACGAAAACTCTCCGATCAATCATGTGGAAAAACTTAAGGGAAATTATCTGCTCATCCACGGAAGTGCTGATGATAACGTACACTATCAAAATACCATGGAGCTGATCGAAGCCCTGGTGAAGGCCGATAAGCAGTTCGACCTGATGATCTATCCCAACAAAAACCACGGAATCTATGGCGGGAATACCCGAAAACATGTTTTTGATAAAATCACAAATTTCCTGATCGAAAATCTTCAGCCAAATGAATGAAAATTAAAAATTTCAGATAAATTTTTGTATTAAACTGAAAAAAACTATTTTTGCGCCCCGAATTATCATTAATTAACCTTAAAGAAAGAGAGTGTATTTAACATGATCATTATTCCTGTAAAAGAAGGCGAAAGCATTGACCGGGCGCTGAAAAAATACAAGCGCAAATTTGAGAAAACCGGCGTAGTAAAAGAATTGCGTAACCGGCAAAAATTCACCAAGCCATCCGTGGTAAATCGTGAAAAGAAGCTCAAAGCTATTTATATTCAGCAGCTCCGTCAGCAAGAAGAAAATTAGTTCGCTTTTTTTTCAAGAATCAAAAAAACTTTGATGTATATATAGATGTTTACTATATTTACATCAAAGTTTTTTTTTGACTATGATTCAGGATTTTTTACGTTATCTGGAGACTGAAAAGAGATCAGCACCCCTAACCATTAAATGGTATGCTGCTGACTTAAAGAATTTTGAAGCTTACCTTAATGACTTATCGCCACAGGAATCCATTGACGGAGTAAGCAAAGCAGTCATCCGGTCATATATAGTTCATCTGAGCAAAAGCAAGCTTTCGCCTCGTTCGGTCAATCGCAAAATCACATCAATCAGAGCTTATTTTCGTTATCTGGAACAACGCCAACTCATTTCCAGCAACCCAAGCTCGACAATAAAATCACTTAAAACCTCTAAAAAAATACCCGATTTCATACCCGAAAATCTACTTGAAACACTTCAAACAGAAATTCCGGTATATTTCCCGGATTTAAGAGATTATCTAATCTTCGAAATCCTGTATCAAACCGGAATGCGGCGGGCCGAAATCTGTCAGCTCAAAGACCAATCAATTGATTTTGAAGCTTCGCTTATCAAAGTGAGCGGAAAAAGAAATAAAGAGCGATTAATTCCGTTTACAAATAAACTCTCCAATTTGATGAAATACTACCGTGAACAGCGTGAAACCTTTTTTGGCAGTAGCTCATTTGATAGTTTTATTGTTAGTAACAAAGCAGGCATTTGTTACCCCCAGCTTATCAAGCGTGCCGTTGAATCGCGTGTTGAATCCATCTCCGGAAAGTTAAAAATCAGTCCGCACACCTTACGACATACATTTGCCACTCATTTGTTAAACAATGGTGCAGATTTAATCGCCATAAAAGAATTACTAGGACACAGCTCACTTGAGGCCACCCAGATTTATATACACAACACCATAGCTCATTTAAAGAAAATTCACCAACAAGCCCATCCGTTGGGTTAACTAACTAATATAATAAGGAGGTATATCATGAAAGTAAACATTAATGCCGTACATTTCAAAGCAGATCAAAAGCTCGAAAACTTTATCACAAACAAGATTGAGAAGCTTTCGAACAAACACAACGAAGTGATTGGCTCTGAAGTGACTTTAAAGCTCGAAAACACCGATGTTCCGGACAACAAAATCACTGAGATCAGGATTTTGCTCAAAGGCAATGATTTATTTGCCAGCAAACAGAGTAAATCATTTGAAGAAGCTGCCGATGCTGCCATTGATGCATTAAAAAAGCAATTAGAGAAACATAAAGGAAAATACAGCAAATAATACCTAACTTGAAACATTAGAAATCGCTTATCTGAATACCAAGGAAATAACTACTTTTTTTTATTGAATAATTCATATCAATTTCCTAAAATCGGATAAGCGATTATTATTTTTACTTACGCATATAATACTGATTACCAAGTATATTAAACCTACAAATAGAATTTTATTTTACTTTTTCACTAATTTTCTTGGTGGATAAAATTAAACTGTCTATTTTTGCAGACCTTTTTGAAACCCGAAAAGGGGCAATAAATCGTTCTTTTTTACACAAGCCGGTGTAGCTCAGTTGGCCAGAGCAGCTGATTTGTAATCAGCTGGTCGGGGGTTCGAATCCCTCCACCGGCTCTTGTAAGTTTCATGAAAAATCCAAGGGGGAGTACCAGAGCGGTCAAATGGGGCAGACTGTAAATCTGTTGGCGCAGCCTTCGGAGGTTCGAATCCTTCCTCCCCCACTGCTTTAAGCGGGAATAGCTCATTTGGTAGAGCGACAGCCTTCCAAGCTGTAGGTGGCCGGTTCGAGCCCGGTTTCCCGCTCAATAGCCGATGTAGCTCAGGGGTAGAGCACTTCCTTGGTAAGGAAGGGGTCATGAGTTCAAATCTCATCATTGGCTCGAGTAAATTTCATTCAAAACACCTTAAATAAAACAAAGTAGATATGGCTAAAGAAAAATTTGAAAGGTCCAAGCCACACGTTAACATTGGAACAATTGGTCACGTTGACCACGGTAAAACTACACTCACAGCTGCTATTACGCTCTGTTTGGCTGATAAAGGTTTATCTGAATATAAATCTTTTGACTCCATTGATGCTGCTCCTGAAGAAAAAGAAAGGGGTATCACGATCAATACAGCTCACGTAGAATACCAAACAGAAAAACGTCACTATGCTCACGTTGACTGTCCTGGTCACGCTGACTACGTTAAAAACATGGTAACTGGTGCTGCTCA
>DJWN01000140.1:36346-36879 GCA_002440975.1 Bacteroidales bacterium UBA6229 | reverse complement strand
CGCGAGCACATCCTGCTCGCCCGTCAGGTTGGCGTGCCTCGTTTGGTAGTATTTATGAACAAAGTTGACCTCGTTGACGATGAAGAGTTGCTCGAACTCGTAGAAATGGAAATCAGAGATCTGTTGACTTTCTACAAATTCGATGGAGACAATACACCTGTTATCCAGGGTTCTGCTCTTGGTGGTCTTAACAAAGAACCAAAATGGGTTGAAAAAATCTATGAACTCATGGATGCCTGTGACGAATGGATTCCGCTTCCGGAACGTGATCAGGACAAACCTTTTCTGATGCCTATTGAAGACGTATTCTCAATCACTGGCCGTGGAACTGTTGCTACAGGAAGAATCGAAACAGGCGTTATCAATACTGGTGATCCGGTAGATATCATTGGTATGGGTGCCGAAAAACTCAAATCTGTTGTAACAGGTGTTGAGATGTTCCGCAAAATCCTCGACCGTGGTGAAGCTGGTGACAACGCTGGTTTGCTGCTTCGTGGTATCGACAAAGACGAAATTCGTCGTGGTATGGTAAT
>DJWN01000140.1:0-36332 GCA_002440975.1 Bacteroidales bacterium UBA6229 | reverse complement strand
CTCCATTCCACAACAAATATCGTCCACAGTTCTATTTCAGAACTACCGATGTTACCGGTGAGATTGTTCTTCCGGAAGGCGTTGAAATGGTAATGCCTGGTGACAACCTCACCATCGAAGTGAAACTGATCGCTGAGATTGCAATGAGCAAAGGTTTGCGTTTTGCAATCCGCGAAGGCGGCCGTACGGTTGGAGCCGGTCAGGTAACTGAAATTATTGATTAATAGTGATTATTCACAATATTTAGCGGACGAAAGGTATCATTCCTCAAAAGGGAGATACCTTTTAGCCGCTTCACACGGGTGTAGCTCAACTGGTAGAGTAGCGGTCTCCAAAACCGTTGGTTGTGGGTTCGATTCCTACCACCCGTGCAACTAAAAGTTTAGATTCAATGTCAAAGATTAGTATTGTAAACTACGCAAAAGAAAGTTACACCGAATTGATGCAAAAGGTGTCGTGGCCCACCTGGAGTGAGCTGCAAAGTAGTGCTATAGTTGTATCCATTGCTTCCCTTATAATTGCCCTCGTGGTATTTTTGATGGATAAATCTTTCCAGACAATTCTCGACAGTTTTTACCGACTGTTTTAAATTGTCAGGTTTTGAATCTAAGTGTGCATTGGCTAATACTCTAAGTTCAGAAAAAACATGAGCGAACCGGTAGAAAAAAAATGGTATGTAATCCGTGCGATCAGTGGCAAGGAAAAAAAGGTAAAAGAATACCTTGAATCCGAAATTAATCGTATGGGATTGCAATCACAAATTTCTCAGGTGCTCATCCCCACTGAGAAAGTATATCAGATTCGTAAAGGAAAAAAAATCAGCAAAGAGCGAAATTATTTTCCCGGATACGTTTTGATTGAAGCTGTACTCACTGGTGAAATTCCGCATATCATTAAGAACATTCCTAATGTTATCGGGTTTCTGGGAACCAAAGGAGAGGCTGATCCGCTGCGTCCGTCAGAGGTGAACCGCATTTTAGGAAAGGTTGATGAATTGGCCGAAATGGGCGAAGAAGTCAATATTCCTTTTATTGTTGGCGAAACCGTGACTGTTACCGACGGGCCGTTCAACAGTTTTAGCGGGGTGATCGAAGAAATCAACGAAGACAAGAAAAAGTTAAAGGTAATGGTTAAGATCTTTGGTCGGAAAACTCCACTCGAACTAAGTTTTATGCAAGTGGAAAAAGAATAATTAGCAGGATGCACCAAACTTCCTGATTAACGATTTAATTAAGGATTAAACAATGGCAAAAGAAGTAAGCGGATTAATTAAACTGCAAATCAAAGGAGGAGCCGCTAACCCCTCTCCACCAGTAGGCCCTGCATTGGGCTCCAAGGGTGTGAACATCATGGAGTTTTGTAAACAATTCAACGCCCGTACGCAAGATCAGGCCGGTAAAGTAATTCCGGTAATCATCACGGTGTACAAGGATAAGTCGTTCGATTTTGTGTTGAAAGCTCCGCCGGTGGCTGTGCAGATCATGGAAATGACCAAGCTCAAAAAAGGTTCAGCCGAGCCTAACAGAGCTAAGGTTGGTTCGTTGAACTGGGATCAGGTTCGTACGATAGCTGAAGATAAGATGAAAGACCTCAACGCTTTCACCGTAGAATCAGCGATGCGTATGGTAGCCGGAACCGCACGCAGCATGGGAGTTAAGGTAACCGGCGCTTCACCTTTTGAAAAGAACTAATGAGTACATTGGTTCGTTGCATTTTGTAGAACCTCAAAAAAAAGCGTAAATGGCTAAAATTTCGAAACAAAAAAAGGAAGCCCTTGCTAAGTTCGACAAAAGCAAAATTTACTCCTTGACAGAAGCAGTTGATATCGTAAAAAAAATCACCTATACCAAATTTGACGCTTCGGTTGACCTGAATGTGCGTTTGGGTGTTGATCCACGTAAAGCCAATCAAATGGTTCGTGGTTCGGTTACCTTACCTCACGGAACAGGAAAAACGATGCGCGTTTTGGTGCTTTGTGGCCCTGAAAAAGAACAGGAAGCCAAAGATGCTGGTGCCGATTTTGTTGGTCTGGACGAATACGTTCAGAAAATCAAAGATGGCTGGACCGATATCGACGTGGTTATTACCACTCCTAACGTAATGCCTAAGGTGGGTGCGCTGGGCCGTATTCTTGGTCCACGTGGCTTAATGCCGAACCCAAAAACAGGCACCGTTACAATGGAAATAGCTAAAGCAGTTCAGGAAGTAAAGGCTGGAAAAATCGATTTCAAGGTTGACAAGTATGGCATTATCCATGCTGGCGTAGCTAAAGTTAGTTTTAATGAAGATAAAATTTATGATAACGCCAAAGAGCTTATCACTACAATTATCAAATTAAAGCCATCAGCAGCCAAAGGAACTTACGTAAAAAGTATCTTTCTTTCCAGCACGATGAGCCCTGGTATTCAAGTTGATTTGAAATCAGTTACAGCAGCTAACTAAAAGGAAGTTAACGACATGAGAAAAGAAGAAAAGCAGGCCGTCATCGAATCCATGACGCAGCAACTTAACGAAAATCACAACTTCTACCTGACTGATATCTCAGAGCTTAATGCCGAAAAGACTAGTCAGCTTCGCAGGCTGTGTTTTAGAAGCGACATAAAGCTTGTTGTGGTTAAGAATACCTTGCTGCGTAAAGCAATGGAGAATGCCGGCAAAGAATACAGTGAACTGTACGACATTCTCAAAGGTGCTACCTCGGTCATGTTTGCCGAAGCTGGTAATGCACCTGCCAAACTGATTAAAGAGTTTCGTAAAACCTCAGACAGACCCATTCTTAAGGGTGCCTATATTGAAGAATCTGTTTATATTGGCGACAACCAATTAGATTTCCTCATCAGCATCAAATCAAAGAATGAGCTTATTGCCGATCTTATTGCATTGCTGCAATCACCAGCTAAAAACGTGGTGGGTGCCCTGCAGTCAGGTGGTCACAAACTGAGTGGCATATTACAAACACTCTCAGAAAAATCAGAATAGTCCCACAGAATGATTAACATTCACCAAAAAAATAAATTGTAAAAATCACTTAAACCGAAAATAAAATGGCAGATTTGAAAGCTTTCGCAGAGCAATTAGTAAATCTTACTGTTAAAGAAGTCAATGAATTGGCTACAATCCTGAAAGAAGAATATGGCATTGAGCCTGCTGCTGCTGCAGTTGCAGTTGCTGCTCCTGGTGCTGATGGTGGCGATGCCGCTGCAGTAGAAGAGCAAACTTCATTCGATGTAATCCTTAAATCGGCTGGTGCTTCTAAGCTTGCTGTTGTTAAGCTTGTAAAAGAACTCACAAGCCTTGGATTAAAAGAAGCCAAAGAATTGGTTGACTCAGCACCTAAGGCGATTAAAGAAGGTGTAAGCAAAGACGAAGCCAATGCACTTAAATCTCAACTTGAAGAAGCTGGTGCAGAGGTTGAAGTTAAGTAAGAAGGATTATTTTCCACAAAACATCTGGCAAACAACCTCTATCTCAACTTTATGAGATAGAGGTTTTGCGCCTGTTTTGCGGTTTGGTTTGTAAATTCTTTTTATCCTTACCCTGTCTGCCTCTGGCAGGCACTAAAAACTTAAAACCTTGGCAGAAAAAACTTCGGAAAGAATCAGTTTTGCATCAACCGGATATCAATTAGATTACCCGGATTTTTTGGATATTCAGCTACAGTCTTTTCAGGACTTTTTCCAGTTGGAAACAAACCCTGAAAACAGAAAAAATGAAGGACTCTTTAAAGTCTTCGCTGAAAACTTCCCCATTACCGATGCAAGAAATAATTTTGTACTCGAATTCCTAGACTATTTCATTGATCCGCCTCGCTACGCGATAGAAGAGTGTATTGAGCGTGGGCTTACTTACAGCGTGCCGCTGAAAGCCAAGCTAAAGCTTTATTGTACCGACCCCGAGCACGAAGACTTTGAAACCATCGTTCAGGACGTTTACCTGGGTATGATCCCCTATATGACGCCCAAAGGCACCTTTATCATTAATGGTGCTGAACGTGTTGTGGTTTCACAGCTACACCGCTCGCCAGGGGTGTTCTTCGGACAACATAAACACGCCAACGGAACTACCCTTTTCTCAGCCAGAATCATTCCCTTCAAAGGATCATGGATGGAGTTTTCGACCGATATCAACAACGTAATGTATGCCTATATTGATCGGAAAAAGAAACTCCCCGTAACTACACTACTGAGAGCAATCGGTTTTGAAACAGATAAAGATATTCTCGAAATATTCAATCTGGCCGAAGAAATCAAGGTGAGCAAAGCCGGACTAAAACGTGTTTTGGGACGCAAACTGGCTGCCCGTGTGGTGCGATCATGGATTGAGGATTTTGTGGATGAAGATACCGGTGAAGTTGTTTCTATCGAACGTAATGAAGTAATCATCGAAAGAGAAACAATACTGGATAACGAGCATATCGACCTTATTGTTGATTCAGGCGTTAAAACTGTATTGCTGCACCGTGAGGATTTTAATACTGCTGATTACTCCATCATCTTCAACACACTTCAAAAGGATACCGCTAACTCAGAAAAGGAGGCTGTTGAGTTTATCTACAGACAGTTGCGCAATGCTGAACCGCCTGATGAAGAAACAGCACGTGGTATCATCGAAAAATTATTCTTCTCTGATAAACGTTATGATTTGGGAGAAGTTGGTCGTTATCGGATCAATAGGAAACTCAACCTTTCGATAGCTGAAGATACCAAGGTTCTTACCAAAGAGGACATCATTTCAATCATCAAATATCTGATTGAACTTGCCAACAGCAAAACTGAAGTGGATGATATTGACCACCTCAGCAACAGACGTATCCGTACAGTTGGCGAACAGCTTTACAGTCAGTTTGGAGTTGGCTTGGCCCGTATGGCACGTACCATTCGCGAACGCATGAATGTTCGTGACAATGAGGTATTTACACCTACCGACCTGATCAACGCCAAAACATTGTCTTCTGTTATCAATTCATTCTTTGGCACCAACCAGCTGTCGCAATTTATGGATCAAACCAATCCGCTGTCGGAGGTTACGCATAAAAGACGTATCTCTGCCCTGGGACCAGGAGGTTTGTCGCGCGAGCGTGCCGGATTTGAGGTGCGCGACGTACACTATACACACTATGGTCGGTTGTGTACGATCGAAACACCCGAAGGTCCGAATATCGGATTGATATCTTCACTTTGTGTTTACGCAAAGATCAATAGACTGGGCTTTATCGAAACACCTTACCTCGAAGTTGATGAAGGTAAGATCGACATGAAGAAAGACCCAATTTATCTGAGTGCCGAAGAAGAAGAAGATAAAATTATTGCCCAGGCAAGTACGCCAATAAGCGAAACCGGTCAATTTCTCGAAGAGGATGTTAAAGTGCGTTATCAGGCTGATTATCCAATCATCGATCGCACTAAAGTTGACCTTATTGACGTAGCCCCCAATCAGATTGCCTCGATAGCAGCTTCTCTCATCCCATTCCTCGAACACGATGATGCCAACCGTGCCCTTATGGGCTCAAACATGATGCGTCAGGCTGTTCCATTGATGAGACCCGAAGCACCTATTGTAGGAACTGGAATTGAAGGTAATGTAGCTCGCGACAGTCGTGTGCTGATTCATGCTGAAGGCGAAGGTGAAGTACTTTTCGTTGATGCAGAAAAAATTACCATTCGATACAATCGCTCTGACGAAGAAAAGCTGGTTAGCTTTGATGAGGACATCAAAACTTACCGCCTGATCAAATATGCCCGTACCAATCAAAATACCAGCGTAAACCTTAAGCCCATCGTTAAACGTGGTCAACAGGTTACGAAAGGACAGGTGCTCTGTGAAGGCTACGGAACTGAGAATGGCGAACTGGCCATCGGCCGTAACCTGATGGTGGCTTTCATGCCCTGGAAAGGTTATAACTTTGAGGATGCCATCGTTATCAGCGAAAAAATCGTCAAGGAAGATATCTTCACTTCGGTGCATATTGAAGAGTTTAGTTTGGAAGTGCGCGACACAAAACGTGGCATTGAAGAACTGACCAATGATATCCCTAACGTAAGTGCTGATGCAACCAAAGACCTGGACGAAAACGGTTTAATCCGTATTGGTGCAGAGGTGAACGAAGGCGATATTCTGATTGGAAAAATCACCCCTAAAGGCGAAAGCGATCCCACACCCGAAGAAAAACTCCTAAGAGCTATCTTTGGCGACAAGGCCGGTGATGTGAAAAATGCTTCACTCAAAGCACCACCATCAATGAAAGGTGTGGTGGTTGATAAAAAACTCTTCTCCAGAGTTATCAAAGACCGTAAATCAAAAGTTAAGGATAAAGACCTCATAAGTGAATTGGATGCCAATCAGAACAAAGAATCCACGATTCTTAAAAATAAACTGATTGATAAGCTTACAGTATTATTGAATGGTCGTACAAGTCAGGGTGTCTTTAATAACTTTAAAGAAGAAGTTGTTCCAAAAAAAGCCAAATTCACGCAAAAAATTCTGCAGGGAATTGACTATTTGAATGTGAATCCAAACAAATGGACAACTGACAAGGAACGTAATGAAATGATCAAGCAATTGATCAATAATTACAATATCAAATATAAAGAAATATTGGGCATTTATAATAGGAAGAAGTTTGTTGCCAGTGTTGGCGATGAGCTTCCGAATGGTATCGTGCAAATGGCTAAAGTTTATGTGGCCAAAAAACGCAAGCTCAATATTGGTGATAAGATGGCCGGGCGTCACGGGAACAAAGGTATTGTAGCACGAATCGTGCGTGAAGAAGACATGCCTTTCCTCGAAGACGGAACACCAGTAGATATTGTATTGAATCCGCTGGGCGTACCTTCCCGTATGAACCTCGGACAGATTTATGAAACTGTGCTGGGCTGGGCTGGCAAAAAGTTAGGTGTAAAATTTGCTACTCCTATCTTTGACGGCGCCTCCATTGATCAAATAAACGACTACCTGGCAAAAGCCGGCTTACCCGAAAACGGAAGTGTTTATTTGTATGATGGCGGAACGGGCGAACGTTTTGATCAGCCGGCAACGGTAGGCTACATTTATATGTTGAAGCTTCATCATATGGTTGACGACAAGATGCATGCCCGCTCAATAGGACCCTATTCATTGATCACACAACAACCACTGGGTGGTAAAGCACAGTTTGGTGGTCAGCGTTTTGGTGAGATGGAGGTTTGGGCACTCGAAGCTTTTGGTGCCAGCAATATCTTACAGGAAATTCTTACAGTGAAATCAGATGATGTGGTAGGCCGTGCCAAAGCATACGAAGCCATCGTGAAAGGCGACAATATGCCAGTGCCAGGAATACCGGAATCATTTAATGTGCTAATCCACGAGCTGCGTGGCTTAGGCCTCGAAGTTACCTTCGACTAATGATATCATGTACAGCCTTCGGATGAAGGCTGTACTTAACCGTTCTTTTAACTAAACAGATCCAAATTTATGGCTTTCAGAAAAGACAATACAAACAGCAGCTTTTCTAAAATAACGATCAGTCTTTCCTCTCCGGAAGCAATTCTGGAACGCTCAAGTGGCGAGGTATTGAAACCGGAAACCATCAATTACCGCACCTATAAGCCCGAACGTGACGGCTTGTTCTGCGAGCGAATTTTTGGCCCGGTAAAAGACTGGGAATGTCATTGCGGAAAATACAAACGTATTCGCTATAAAGGTATTGTTTGCGACCGTTGTGGTGTTGAGGTAACAGAAAAGAAAGTTCGCCGCGAACGCATGGGACATATTCAACTCGTTGTTCCGGTTGCACATATCTGGTATTTCCGCTCTCTCCCAAATAAAATAGGAGCTTTGCTTGGGCTTCCAACCAAGAAGCTCGACATGATTATTTATTACGAACGTTATGTTGTAATCCAGCCCGGTATCAAAGAACAGGATGGCATTCAATACATGGATTTCCTCACTGAAGAAGAATACCTCGATATTATTGAAGCCCTGCCAGCTGACAACCAGCATCTTCCAGATGAAGACCCGAACAAGTTTATCGCTAAAATGGGTGCAGAAGCCATCCATGATTTGCTTGCAGGCCTTGATTTGGACAAGATTTCGTTCGATTTGCGTCATAAAGCAAACACAGAAACATCACAACAGCGTAAAGCCGATGCACTCAAGCGTCTTCAGGTTTTTGAAGCTTTCCGCGATGCCAGATCCCGTATCGAAAATCGTCCGGAATGGATGATCGTGAAAGTTGTTCCGGTTATCCCACCCGAACTCAGACCTTTGGTACCACTCGATGGCGGACGTTTTGCCACTTCCGACCTCAACGACTTGTATCGTAGGGTTATCATTCGCAACAACAGGTTGAAACGATTGATCGAAATTAAAGCACCTGATGTGATCATGCGAAATGAAAAACGTATGCTTCAGGAAGCTGTTGATTCGTTATTCGACAACTCCCGCAAAGCAAGTGCTGTTAAAACGGAATCAAACAGACCACTTAAATCACTCAGCGACAGCCTGAAAGGTAAACAAGGTCGTTTCCGGCAGAACTTGTTAGGTAAACGTGTTGACTACTCCGGCCGTTCGGTAATTGTAGTAGGGCCCGAGCTGAACCTTAACGAGTGCGGCTTACCAAAAGATATGGCTTCGGAGCTTTTCAAGCCCTTTATTATTCGTAAAATGCTTGAAAGAGGCATTGTGAAAACTGTGAAATCGGCAAAAAAAATAGTTGACAGAAAAGACCCTGTCGTTTGGGATATCCTCGAAAACATTTTGAAAGGCCATCCCGTTTTGCTCAACCGTGCTCCTACCCTTCACAGGCTTGGTATTCAGGCTTTCCAGCCCAAGCTGGTCGAAGGTAAAGCCATTCAGCTTCACCCACTCGTTTGTACGGCCTTCAACGCCGACTTCGATGGTGACCAGATGGCCGTTCACGTGCCACTTGGCAATGCAGCAGTTTTGGAAGCTCAAATTCTGATGCTGGCTTCGCATAACATCCTGAATCCGGCTAATGGCGCACCAATTACAGTTCCTTCGCAGGACATGGTTTTGGGTCTGTATTACATCACCAAACCCAGAAAGAGCACAGAAGAGCATCCTGTAAAAGGTGAAGGCAAAAAATTCTATTCATCCGAAGAAGTTATCATTGCCTACAACGAAAAACGCGTTGACCTCCATGCGATTGTGTATGTAAAAACCAAAATTCGCGAAAAAGGCAAACTGGTTGAAACCATGCTCGAAACTTCGGTTGGACGTGTGTTATTCAATGAAGTGGTGCCTGAGGAGTTCGGTTTTGTAAATCAACTTTTGACCAAAAAATCACTTCGTGATATCATTGGTGACATGGTGAAACGCCTTGGAACAGCTGCTGCTGCACAATTCCTTGACGATATCAAAAACCTTGGCTTCCAGATGGCTTACAGAGGAGGACTTTCCTTTAACCTAGGAAATGTGATGGTCCCGACTGTTAAAGAAGAACTCATTGCCCAGGCAAATGAAGAAGTTTCGGAAGTGTTGGCCAACTACAATATGGGTTTCATCACCAACAACGAACGTTACAACCAGATTATCGACATCTGGACACACACCAACTCCCGCCTCACAAACACTGTGATGCAACAACTTTCGCAGGACGATCAGGGATTCAATCCGGTTTATATGATGCTGGATTCCGGAGCGAGGGGTTCAAAAGAGCAGATTCGTCAGCTCTCGGGTATGCGTGGTCTGATGGCAAAACCACAAAAATCTGGTGCTTCAGGAGGCGAAATCATCGAAAACCCGATTTTGTCTAACTTTAAAGAAGGACTTTCGGTACTTGAGTACTTTATCTCAACCCACGGTGCCCGTAAAGGTTTGGCCGATACTGCTCTGAAAACAGCAGATGCCGGTTACCTCACACGTCGTTTGGTTGATGTGGCGCAGGATGTGGTGATCACTGAAAAAGACTGTGGAACCTTACGTGGACTCACAATTTCTGCCCTTAAGAAAAGCGAAGAGGTTGTTGAAACACTATACGATCGTATCCTTGGACGCGTAGCCTTACACGACATCTATCATCCGCAATCTGGTGAGCTGATCATTCAGGGAGGCGAAGAAATCACCGAAGAAATTGCAGCAGTCATCGAAGAATCGCCCATCGAACAGGTTGAAATTCGCTCGGTACTTACCTGCGAATCAAAACGAGGTGTTTGTGCCAATTGTTATGGCCGTAACCTGGCTTCGGGCAAGCTGGTACAAAAAGGTGAAGCAGTTGGTGTAATCGCAGCGCAATCTATTGGTGAGCCTGGTACACAGCTTACTTTGCGTACCTTCCACGTTGGGGGTACTGCTTCCAATGTTGCTGTTTTATCAAAGATTGAAGCAAAATTTGATGGTGTCCTCGAAATTGATGAACTGCGCTCTGTTGATTTCAGCAAAGATGGAAAAGACTATGAAATAGTATTAGGTCGTTCGGCTGAAATGAAGATTGTAGATAAGAAAACCGGCGTAATCCTCACCTCATCCAACATACCTTATGGTGCCAATCTTTATATTAAAAATGGCAGCGAAGTTAAAAAAGGTGATTTTATCAGCGACTGGGACCCATACAATGCTGTGATCCTCTCGGAATATGAAGGAAAAATAAGCTTTGAGAATATCATCGAAGGCGTTACCTATCGCATCGAGTCGGACGAACAAACCGGCTATAACGAAAAGGTAATCATCGAAACCCGTCAACGTGCCAAGAATCCGACAATCAAGATTCTCGACAAAAACAATGAAGTTGTCAAAGCTTACGATATCCCTGTAGGCGCCCATATCATTGTTGACGAAGGCGATCAGATCAAAGCCGGAGGCATGTTGGTCAAGATCCCGCGTGCTATTGGTAAATCGGGTGACATCACGGGTGGTTTGCCACGTGTAACCGAGCTGTTTGAGGCACGTAATCCCTCTGAACCTGCGGTAGTTTCTGAAATTGATGGTGTTGTTTCGTTTGGCAAAAAGCTAAAACGTGGCAACCGCGAAGTTATCGTGACCTCAAAAACCGGAGAAGAGAAAAGCTACCTTATCGCAACTTCAAAGCAGATTCTGGCTCAGGAAAACGACTTCGTAAAAGCCGGTACTCCACTTTCGGAAGGTGCTATCACTCCTTCGGATATACTGTCGATCAAAGGACCAATGAAGGTTCAGGAATATATCGTAAACGAAGTGCAGGAAGTATATCGTTTGCAGGGTGTGAAGATCAACGATAAGCATTTTGAGGTAATTGTGCGGCAGATGATGCGCAAAGTAGAAGTGGAAGATCCGGGTGATACCCGTTTCCTCGAAGGTGAACTAATTAACAAAATTGATTTCCAGGAAGAAAACGATGAAATCTTTGGTAAAAAAGTGGTCATCGATCCGGGCGATTCTGACAACCTTCTTCAGGGACAAATTATCACTGCCCGTAAACTACGCGATGAGAACTCACTGCTGAAACGAAAGGACAAAAAACTGGTTGAAGCCCGTGAAGCCAAACCTGCTACAGCCTTCCAGGTATTGCAGGGTATTACACGCGCCTCGCTACAGACCAACAGCTTTATCTCAGCTGCTTCGTTTCAGGAAACAACCAAGGTGCTCACCTTAGCTTCTATCAATGCCAAGTCAGATGAGCTGATGGGCTTGAAAGAAAATGTGATCGTCGGACATAAGATTCCTGCCGGTACAGGCCTGCGCGAATACGAAGATTTGATCGTAGGTTCACGCGCTGAGTACGATGCCGTGATGGAAGCAGCATCCCGCACTTTGAAACCGGAAGTTGAGAAAAAATAAATATTTTCAATAACATTTAAAGCAGGTAGGACGTTGCTAAAGCAGCAGACCCTACCTGCTTTTTTAACATCAATAATTATGGCTGAACAAAAAACCAAAAATCAAATGAGTATCGAATTGAGTGAAGAAGTAGCTGAAGGTATCTATTCCAACCTGGCTATCATCACCCATTCGCACTCAGAGTTTATCATTGATTATGCCAAGCTGATGCCCGGCGTACAAAAAGCAAAAGTAAAATCAAGAATCATCCTGACTCCGGAACATGCTAAACGTCTTTTTAAGGCTTTGGCCGATAACTTAAAGAAATATGAGTCAGTTTATGGCCCGATCAAAGATGCTCCTGCCCATGAAAATATACCCTTTAATTTGGGTGGACCGACTGCAGAAGCATAAATACAACCTATTTTGACATAAAAAAGGTGAAGCTAATCCAATTAACTTCACCTTTTTGTTTAAAAAATCAAGGATTTATTTCACAGCCTTTAAAGCTGCTTCATAATCAGGCTCCTCCACGATTTCGGGAACTTGCTCGGTGTAAACAACTTTTCCTTCTTCATCCAACACAACTATGGCACGCGAATGCAATCCGGCCAGGGGTCCGTCTGCTATAGTTACACCGTATTTCTCGCCAAAGCTACCATCCCTAAAGTCGGAAGCATTAACTACATTATTCAAGCCCTCAGTGCTGCAAAAACGATTGTGTGCAAAAGGCAAATCTTTTGAAACACAAACAACTACTGTGTTTTCAAGATTTGAGGCCTCCTGATTGAACCTCCTCACCGATGCTGCACAAACATCAGTATCCAGGCTGGGAAAAATGTTAAATACTACTTTCTTTCCTTTCAAATCATCCAGACTTAACTGTGAAAGATCAGTCTTTACTAGTTTAAAATCAGTTGCTTTGCTGCCTTTTGCCGGCAGATTGCCAACTGTGTGAATCTGATTTCCTTTGAGTGTTATTGTTGCCATAAAATTCGGTTTTATATTTCTTAGATAAACAAGCCATTGCAGAACATGTTCAAAACAAAACTAACTTCCTGCCAAATTAAGAAAGGTATAATTTTAGGCAAAAGGATAATCTTCACAACTTTAACTGCTATTCTTTTGTATGACAGATTGAATGACTTCAAACAAAATCACAAATGAAGAACAAATTTTGGACAACTGAACTCTCCTATTGTAACTGAATAATCTACCGACTTTGATTTCTATTATATTTGTGTCATACAACAAGTAAACATCTCATGAAGGCCGGCTATTTCAAATTATATTTTTTGCTGTTAATATTGCTGCTTTTCTTCAGCAGTACTGCAATTGGACGATCGCGCCCTATTGCCTCTATCCCCTTCAAAATGTCGGGTACTTATATTGTGGTTCAAACCAGCATCAACGGTGGGCCATTACTGGATTTGATTTTTGATACAGGGGTACGTCATACCATTATCACTGAATTGTATAAAGAAGACAGTATTAATATCCAATTAGAGAAAAGACAAGCCATTCACGGACTTGGTGAGGGCAAATCTGTTTATGCCCTGGTTAGTTCTAATAACGAGCTTTCGCTGGGGAAACAACAACTCCATGATAAGAACATTTACGTCATCGAAGAAGATATTTTTGGCCTTTCGGCACAAAACGGGCGCAAAATAAACGGACTATTGGGGAACAGTATAATGGAGAATCATGTTGTGGAGGTAAATTATACCGCAAGCCGGCTCCGTTTTTATCACTCAGAAGGCTTCACGCCTCCCTGCAATTATATCTCCTGTCCGCTCCTGATCGAAAACAACAAAATCTATCTGACCATGACTATGCTTGATGAACATGGCCAATCACGCACAATTAAAATGCTCATTGATTCAGGAGCCCAGCTGAATGCTTGGTTCAAAACCAGTAAAGGCGATCATTTACCAAAACGTAAAGTAAAAGCACGTATTGGCGAAGGTTTTAGCGGGGAAATCAGGGGTCATCTGGCACGAATACCACGCATCTGTCTGGAAGACTATTGTTTTCAAAATCCTATTGTTGCCTTTCCTGATTCGAGTACCATTTCTGAGATTTACCTGAACTCCGACCGCGATGGCACCATTGGTTCTGAGCTACTTGCCCGTTTCAACTACTTCATCGACATGGACAAAAAGATGCTATACATTAAACCTAACGGAAACTACAAAGCTGATTTCAACTATAATATCACAGGAATAGAAATAATCAAATCCCAATATCCATTTCAACAATTTGAAGTTGTGCATCTTTGGGACGATTCACCGGCCATGAAAGCAGGTGTTCAATTGAACGATGTGCTTTTGACTATCAATGGCAGTGAAATAAACAGATTAAGTCTTTCGGAAGTAAGAGGATTGTTCAGACGTCCTTCGCGCAAACCACTTACCTTATTGATTCGTCGAAACAATCAAGTGCTGGAGTTGAAAGTTGATATGCGCGACCAACTCGCAATCATTGACGATTAAAAAGGAATTCAATCTTTCAAAATTCTGGATTACGTGAACACATGCAAGTTCAAGCCCAGTATGAAAAAATCCAGGTATGTAGAAGTAAATATGTGCAAATTAATAGTTGGCTTAAATACAAAAGATTGGAAAAACCAAAAAACAAACATACCCTGACATCATGGAATTAATTTTATGACGGGTGAAACTTTTCCGGAACAATTTTCAGCATTTCCAGAAAACAATTTCTCCATTGATTTGGGGTTAAACAAAAAATTTGAGCACTTAGATTTATGCCAAATTTCTTAGAAATAATTCTGATTTGATTCTTTCTGAATAGTGTCTTTAAGGCTGTATTAACTAACATTTCAGGTTTCTTTAAGAAAAATGAAATAAAAGTCAGGTATTTACCTTTCAGTTCATAGTCTAATGATGACTGCTTTCTTTGTATGATCAGCAAGGCCGATTTAACAGTGGGAGGTGGCAAAAAACTTTCAGGGTTTACCTCATATAAGAGTTTTATATCAAAAAAAGTCTGATAAAAAACTGTGATAGGATTGTAAATTCTGTTTGAAATCATCTTTTTGGCCGGTTCAGACTGAAGTACGATTGAACCACCCAAAAAATTTTCAATGTTATCAAACATCAAAATTTTGAATATTTCCGAAGTAATCCTGTAAGGAATGTTTGACACCACTTTGAAAGGGTATTTAGGAATCGTAAATGACCTAAAGTCGCACCCAATAATTTGTACGCTTTGATTATTTGAAAACCTATTGCGCAAATACTTAATCAAAGCGAAGTCATTCTCGATGGCTATTATTTTATTGGCATTCTCTACTAATTGGACTGTAATAAAACCCTTGCCTGCACCAATATCCAATACAGTATCGTGTTGCTTTAGATTTGCATGATTAATTGCATCTTTAATTAGCACTTGATCAATGGTAAAGTGCTGTCCCGAGTAACGAACGGGTCTGCTATTTTTTATCATTAATTACTACTTGTTGGTGAATACTGTTGTTCTATTCGAAGAAGTGAATAGACAGTAGTACCAAACAGAGTAATTATGACATAACTATGCTGGTTAACAGTAAGTTAATAACATAGAATATTCATAGACTGATTGTCTTGACCTGAAAAGATTGATTGAATTTATATCAGGACTGTCTATCACTTAGATAGATGTCCAGGGTCTGCTATAGTACATATTGTAAATATCTAAAATGTTTGTCTGCAAAAATATTGACTTACTAAGAAAAACAATACAAAAATCGAAAAAAAACAAAGCCGGGCGCAACTTACAAACTATATTCTGATTTATAACACCCCAAACTTCTCATAAACTGCCTTAGGTGATAAAAAAATCCTCCGACAAAAAAGCTTGCCGGAGGATTTCATAATAAGCAATAGATCAACAGTTTAAAAATTTATTCTTAATGAGAATATGAAATTTCTGCCTGATGCTACAAGCCCCGAACTATAAGGCATATAGCGTTGATCCGTTATGTTCTCGATGCCACCGCTAAAAGTAAACATATCATTGATACGTTTCATGGCTTTAAAATTCAGCGTGTACCACCCGGGAGAATATGGATTTCCATCGCTATCAGCAGGATACAAATAATCCTTTGAAATCTCTGACTCGGGCATATCCTTAAAGGGCACTTCCTGGGCGTACTGCGCATATAAATCAAGTCGCAAACCCCTGTGTTTGTAGCTCAACCTGGTGATGCCGAAAACAGGAGCCGAGTGTCGCAAAGGGCTCTTTGATCCATAGTCCAACTCCTCCTCACCTTTTTGCCAGGTCACATGACTGAAAAGGCTAAAACCATTATCCATCTTCCATTCGGCAGCAATCTGCAGCCCATAAACCTTAGCCTTGGCCGCATTTTGAATGGCTTGTACCTTACTTAATTCGCCATCATACATGACGCTATCCATACCGTTGAATAAAAAGTCACGACGCACCATAGCCTGATCAAGTACGGTGTAGAAGGCTGAAATATCGATCTTTACACGATCGGCGAAGACCCTTGCCAAGTCAAACTCAGCATTGTAGGCATACTCAGGTTTGAGGTCAGGATTTGGAACAACAACTGCTCCCGGCTCCGAATCAAACACCTTGCCGATGTCATCCACATTAGGAGCCCTGAATCCTGTTGAAACTCCGGCCCGAACAATCCATTTTTCGTTGGGTCTGTAATTAAAACCCAGGCTACCGGTGAGTGCCCCGTCCTGATTATCAGTTGTCACAAACGGAAACTTGTAAAAAGTGGTGTCAAATTTGGCGTTCATCGAAAAGTAATTGTAGCGTGCCCCAGCCTGAATCATACTTTTGTCAGACAATTCATACTGATAAATGGCAAACAAAGCAGCCGAAAGCCAATCGGACTGCGGATAGCGTGCCGGGCCTTTCTGGCTGGTCCGGGCTAAAATATCCCTGTCAATACCACTTGATTCCACATCGTTGAATACCAGTTCGGCACCATATAACAATCTCGATCGCTCGTTTAAGCTTTTCCTCAAATCGAAATTGAGCGCATAGGCATTCACCTTTTCAAATCGCTCATAAAGCACCGAACCCATGAAATCTCTGTCGTGACGGCTTTCTTCGAATTGCTGTGCAGAAAGATTCAACACAAACTCATCGAAAAGTCTGCGTTTCTTTTGGTGTGTTATGCTGAATCGATTTACCAGCCATTTTTGTGGTCCGTAATACCATTCAGCACTCCGCGGAAGTCCGTTTTTATAACGCAAAAGCCTGTCGTAACGACTATAATTTGTTGTATTGGAATAGATTAATCCGTATTCAAAGTTCCAATACTCATTAGGTTGAAAAGCCAACTTCTGCATAAAATGTCCCATTTCAAAGCCCGATGGCACCTGGAGCTGCTGATCTTCATTCTGAAAAACAACATCAGTGCCATTGATTTGCTTCACATATTCTTTACGCAGGTAAAATTCCGGGCCATCCGAACCCATTCGCAAATCGCCAAAACGATTGAAAGTGAATGAAGTAACTGATGCAAGCTTTTGGCTTCCAACACGTACATCCACATGGGAGGTAATTTCATTATTGGCTGAAGAAAAGCGGGTTGAAGCACTTCCGTTTACCAGGATTTCGTCATCTTTCGCAAATCTTGGTTTCAGGGTCGAGAAATTCATCACACCACCTATCGCATCGCTTCCGTACATCACCGAGCCTGGGCCGTAAAGCACCTCTGCCTGATCGATCATAAACGGATCTATATTAATGATATTCTGAATATTACCACTTCTGAAAATGGCGTTATTCATTCGCACGCCATCCACGCTGATCAGCAATCTGTTGGTCGCAAATCCACGAATCATCGGACTTCCTCCACCCTGCTGGCTTTTCTGAATAAACACCTCTCCGCTGGCACCCAGCAAATCAGCTGCCGTTTGTGGATTACTCACCTGAATCTCTTCCGGACGAATACTGGTAACACGACTGGTAAGCTCTCTCCTGGATTGCGCCCATCGCGTAGCACTTACAATTACCTCGTCCAGTGAATAATTTAAAGCTTTTAAACCAATCACAAATTCCTGTTGTTTCAATTGATCCCAGCTTACAATCCTGGTTTCGAAGCCAATGCTTGCGAAATAAATACTATCCAGCTCACTAAACATCGAAACATCAGCTATGCCGGATTCATTGGTTAAAGAAGATAATTTTGGAGAAATGGTACTGATCGTCACAAATTCAATCGGTACACCTGATTTCTGCTCAATTACCTTAATAGTCTGGGCATTAAGGTTATAACATAGCACACTTATAAAAAGCAGCCCTATGTACTTTTTCAACATAATTATAAATAAATAAAGTTATTAACTGGTTAAACTAAAACGTAATATTTACAACCAGTTGATCTGAGGAGGGTGCTCGATATGCTGTATAGCTTGATAACTATATTGATCGATAAAATACTGAAAACCTGTTTTATAAATCATACAAATTCCTAAGTCGAGACTAGCCGGCTTCACCGCAATCCAGTGAAACGAAATGTTTTGATTAGATACAGCAGCCGTTAAACCTGATTCGGGCTGAAAAGCCCTGGCCAGGGCAATCTTTTGCTTCAACACCTTGGTTTCCTTATGATCAGGATACACCAAAAACCAAGTTTGATGCGCTTCGGGAAAAGAACTTACAATGTCGTACATAATCCCGTCCCACACAAATTCGGTAGCATGGATACGAACAAAGCGCGTACCCCTTCCCTCAAGCTCATCCTTTGGAATCGCAATATACTTCAATGCTTTTGTTTCATGCCTTTGCTTCATCACAACCAAGGCTTCTGAGCGTGCTTCAGCCTGTTCATGCTGCAATTGCCGCATCAGCTGAAAAGGCAATACAAGAGAAACAAGCATTACGAAACTAAAAAAAAGTGTTACAATCCTTGACACGGTGCAAAAATAAAGTAATACTTTTAAAACAAATCAAAATAATCACAAACAAGTCAGGGTGCTACTTTTCATTAATGCTGTAACTATCTGAAATTCTGGATTCAACGTTACAATAACCCGCCAATGAATACCAATATTTCCAACTCAAAGATCAAGCTGCTAAAAATTATAATTCCATCTATCTATTTAATTCGTTTTCAATCATTTACTGAATAACCAGTTTTTCCTTAATAAGGATGCCGCTATCAAATAATTCGATCACATATACCCCTTTATTCAGAAAGCTGACATCCAGCTTCTCTCTGGCATGCCATTCACCTCCACTGTACACCAACTTCCCATCCAACTGATACAGCTTAACTGCTTCAAATGTCTTGGATTCAGAGCTATTAAACCAAAAAACTCCTGATCCGGGATTGGGATAAATCTGTACTTCAGAATTTGTTGCGATGACAGTAGTTACGTCCATAATTGTGGCAGTAGCCGGAAAAATGATGTAATCGATCCAGGCACAATCATTGCCATTACTTACGCTACCATCCTTTGAATAAACCCATTTCAAAGTATGCTGACCTTCAGGAATTTCCACTGTGATCAATTCCCAATCTTCTTCGCCCGACCATTGTCCGAGCTGCGTATCGTCCACATAAAAATTCAGGTAGTCATATCCCGATTCTGAGGATACTTTTCGGTAAAAACTGATCTCATCCTGCATCCAGACATACATATTGATCTTTAGCTCTGTATATTGGTTGTTTGTAATTGTTGCTGATTTGGCAGCATAATTACCTTCATACTTCACATCTTCCACAATTTGCCAGTTATTAGCCATTCCCAGTATCCATTCATAAGCCGTAAAGTCGCCGGTTTCAAAATCCTCAATCTGCAAACCGATTGACATTGGCCACAACCAGCTATCATCATACCATTCATAGCCTGCCGGACAATCCAATAAAGCATTCAGCACCACGATGGTACCCTGAGGAGCAAATTCATCCACATGTACTGTATAACTCACATCGAAGGATTCACCTGGATACAAACTTCCAATGTATTGATTGCCATTTTCGATGATGAGCCATTCCGAGGCGTATTCACTCAAACTGATCGAGATATCATGCGCAGCACTTGTTCCATTATTGCCACCAAACACATGGAATTGAACTGTTTCGCCGGCATCCAGCATCCCGTTTTGATTGCCTGATTCATCGTCAATTTCATAATGAGAAATATAGTTTCCAGGTATTAGAATCACCAACTCAAAATGATCGGTCCAACTCTGATCTCCCGAAGTAAGCACCATTTCAATTCCGATAGCATAATCTGGTGGAACAAACGTCGATATTTCCAGTAAAAACACATCTTCCAGGCTTACGGTTTCACCAGCTGCTATTGATCCTATTTCAATCTCAGATTCCAGAACAGTTACGATCCAATCATCCTCAACACTGATTTGTGTCATTACATCTTCGATATCCTCTGAGCCAATATTTTTGATCCCAATATTCAGGCTGACAGTTTCACCATAGTCGGCTTCTCCGTTGGCATTTCCCTGCTCATCCACTACTTCCATGCTTTCCCAGATAAGGTACGGTCCCTCGTTGGGAATGATCGTAACAGGCAGTTCCAAAGGTAAAATATTCTGCCCCACCACCACCAGGCTTGCTTCGCCGGTTTCATTCAAAGCCTGATCAAAAACTATCACAGCATTTCCATTGGAATCTGTTTCGCCAACACCCAAAATTTGTCCATTCTGGCGCAGATGACAGCGATATCCGGCCAGCGGGTCACCGGCATAACTTACAGCAAGAGAGGTTTCGGTTAAACCAATAATTAATTCAGCCGTGTAATCAACCTCAGGCTCAAAAGGTTCTGATGTCCATACACTTAGCATAGGATCACCCAAAATATTTAAATCGTAGAAATTCCAGCGTAAAGCACCCTCTTCCCATTGTCCGGGTGCTGTTACCCAGGGTGCTGTTTCTATTTTTGATTCCCTCAAAGCCAAACCCAGATAAGGAATCTTATCATTGTAAAAAGCATCTGTCATTTCGCGGTGTAAATGCGCTGCGGGCCCTTCTGTCTGGCCTTCGTTGAACCAGCCATAACGCGAATTACCGACCACCGCTACCGCAAAATTCTCAATCAAAACCATTTTTTCCAGAATACAATCATCGTAATCAAAGGCTCCACAATCGCAGCCATGCGTGTGCAAGAGTGTAAAGTTGTGATCAATCCCATTAGTTGCAGCAAAATTTGTTGCTGTAATATCAGAGTTATCCAAATGCGCTACGTAAGTCTGGCTGGCATGACCCACATGATGAACAAACTGTTTTCCTTGATTTATGCTGTTAATCAAATCATTACCTGACCAATAATTATCGTATTCATACATTCTTTCAACCTCATACGACTCAGGTATACCAATGGTTGTGTAGCCATTCTCATCTGTTTCACCTACCAGAAGTTCCAGGTAATCACGTCCCCAGGTATCTGGATTGCTATATAAATTTTCGCCTGCAAACAAAGGTTTTTCCAGTTCACCCAATACGGGTTGCTGCTGATACATGAGAATTTTATTGAGCATATTATCCAGTTCGGCAACATTACCAAATGGCATACGGGCTACACCAATTTCGGGCAACAAGTCATCTTCGCCGGGCTCGCCCCAGCGATCGTCTTCATCTTCATTCCAGGTTCCGTCGAGGGCTGCATAATACAAGTCAGCAGGAATGTTATTGGTAGAATATCCGCTTCCGGACTCCACATAACAATAAAAACCACGAGCCGGAACGATATCCACATCGCCGCCCAACAACAGGCTGTGAATGCCGGTTTCGTTGTATTTTTCAATCACAAAATTTCGGATCTTTTCTTGTAAATCAACACCATTTCCGTTGGCTGAAATAGTTTCAATAGTGGCCAGCTCTGAAGTGAAGCCCCTTTCGAGCAGAAATTCCTGATAAACTTCAAACTGAGCTGCGTAAATCTCTTTTGTAACAAGCAATAAATCAGTTTGTGGAACCTCACGGGACCTTTGTTCAGACTGTATATATTGTTCAATCATTGCCGGATTCTGAGCCATTCTTTCAGCAGTAATTAATTGCATTGAACCAGCATTAAAAGCCACATTCGATGCCAAACGAACCGGTGCAGTTTCAAGCCGTACAGTCACTTCTTTTGCATAATAAACAGTCTGATCAGCTGGTATATACTGCAAAGGCGTGATCGTACTCAAGGCAAAACCCATTCCATTAAACCAGGAGGTAAGGAGTTTTCCGTGCGCGTTTTCGGGATAAACTGTTTCGGAAGAATAAATTTTTTCGTCTTTCACAAAAGCAAATTCACGTTTTTCAGAAAGCGGCCTCGAAGGCTGATATGGCGCAAGCAGATGCTTTGTTTCAAGTGGAATAAAGTCACTGTAAATCACCTCAATGGCAACAGCTTTGTGTCCGGGAGGAAGCAATAAACTAATGCTTTTCCAGGGCAATACAGGTTGTCCGGTAAGGGCAGACAAAAAACAACCTTCAAACACTATATTATCACCCTTTGAAGTGCTAACAATTTGAGGCTCATCAAAATAAAAGGTCTTTTCAACAGATTGAGGCACAACAAAAGTGCCGGTCAACAGGATTGACAGCAAAACCAATAAACGTTTCATAGGTTTGGAATTCAAAATTCAATTGCGGTTAACTATGTGTCAAAGTTAAGCTTTCATCTATAACAAGCCTCTCATTGAGCCCTTTAGATTGATTCTAAATAAACATTCGGATGGTTTTTTTAGAAACATATACTTCTATCGCACTATCTAATTTCGCAACAGCTTAACATTTTGATTCATCTGAAAGGATGTTTTTATATTGAATCAGCTTAGTGGTTTACTGAGAAGTGAGAAATATCAAACTTTTCGCGCAACATCAGAACCCCATTTCAATTACTTTTGTTGGAGCTTCATTCAAGATTAATAATGACATACCTATTTGCCTACTTAAACGAACTTTGGGAATTAACGGTTGAAATATCACCTTATCTGCTGTTTGGTTTTCTATTTGCAGGAATCCTCAGGGTATATTTCCCACAGCAACTGCTAAATAAATATATGGGCAAATCGAGTCCGGCAGCAGCCTTAAATGCCAGTTTGCTTGGTATTCCCATGCCGCTTTGTTCGTGTGGCGTTATTCCTACCGGGATCTCACTCTTCAGAAACGGAGCTTCCAGAGGCAGCACAAACTCCTTCCTGATTTCAACTCCACAAACAGGGATCGATTCCATTTTGGTTACCTATTCCATGCTTGGATTACCTTTTGCGATTATTCGTCCTATCGTGGCATTAACGACAGGCATTGCAGGTGGAATGCTCACCAACTGGCTTATTCCTGATCAAGCTTCAAGAGCAGTATCGGCCCATGTTTTCGAGGCCGAAAAGGAAAGACCTTCAGCCTTGGGAAGGCTCAAACTAATGCTGAATTATGCTTTCATTAGTTTTCTGCAGGACATAATGAAATGGCTGATTATTGGTTTGCTGCTTGCTGCACTGGTATCAGTTATTATTCCGGATGCATTTTTTGAACAATACATTGGCAACAGCATTTTGGAAATGTTGGTCATATTGATTGCGAGCGTTCCGCTTTATGTTTGTGCCACAGCGTCAGTACCTTTAGCTGCCGTACTGCTTATGAAAGGACTTTCGCCGGGTGCTGTTCTGGTATTTTTGATGGCAGGGCCAGCTACCAATGCCGCCACGATGACAGTACTCTGGAAAACACTTGGCAAAAAATCCACATTAATTTATTTGGCTACTATCATTGGAGGATCATTGTTGTTTGGTTTGCTGATCAATCAACTTCCAGCAGCGTGGTTTGCTGTGTCATTGCCTGGTGCCGGGCATGAACATCACCTGATCCCTGAATGGCTTCAGTTGTCGTCAACCATAGTTCTAATGCTGTTGATTGTCAATGGTTTTTATCTGAAATATTTCAAAAAAACGACTCTAAAAACAGAAAATATGGACACAAACAAAAACTTCTCACTTTTCAGTGTGCAGGGAATGGATTGTAACCACTGCAAGAACAGTGTTGAATTAAATCTCAGCAAATTGCCTCAAATACAATCTGTTGAAGCAGATTTGAATACACAAACAGTAAAAATTGAAGGAAAAGACTTTGATGAGGAGGGTATCAAAAAAACAGTAGAATCCTTGGGCTATAAGTTTGGAGGCAAACTATCCTGATTTAAGTTTAACAAACCGTTAATTCTTGAATTTCTGGATCATATGCTCATGCCAATCATTGCGTTTTCCATATCTTTGACGCCCGAATTTACGCATGAATGATGAAAAACTGCTGCCCACTCATCCTCTTGTTACTGCTTTTGGTTCAGGCTAATTCTGTTAGGAGTCAGCAAAGCTTTTACGGTTGTTATACTGGTGATAATGAGCAGTATGAAATAAGACTGCATCTTATAAATGCCAATAATAAACTCAATGCAAGCTTACTATTAAAAGGAAAATCAAATACTATTGAGCAGCTTAATCTGACGGGGAAATTAAAACCCGGTGGAGATTTTCATCTGGGAAGCAATTTTGGTGAAGACACACTCCTGGTCGGTCGCCTCACAAGTTCCAGACTTGAAGCCTATTATAAAAACAAAACAAACGATTTGGTTTTGATGCATTTACAAGCTGAAACACCTTCTAACCACATGGAACTGGATGTTGAAGCATACGAACAACAACAAGCTCTTGATTCTGCCATGGCTGATAGTCCCCAAGCCATTTATGAAGGGCAGCTGTTAGTTCCAAAAACAAACAATGCGCAATATGACAGTCTTTTCGCACTCCAGATAAAAGGAGGCAAATTGCAATCAGTAAAGCTGAATACATTGTTAGAACGTGAGTCAGAAACTTTTTTTTCTGATTTTAAAAAGCTTAACAATTTCGAGAATAAGGATACGCCGGTTTATCAATGGATAAAAAGCAGCGAAGTGTCCGTGCAGTTTAATCAGCGAGGAATTCTTTGTTTTTCAACAGCCGATTATGTTTATACCGGTGGTGCGCATGGGCTGAGCTCGCAGTGGTTTTTTGTGCTTGATTTAGAGAAGATGGAGAGGTTGACAATACATGATGTTTTTAAAGCTGAAGCATTTGCTGTTTTGCCATCACTCATTGAACAATCGTTGAGAAATACCTATCAGGTAGATGCCGACAGCAGCCTGCATTCCGTAGGCTTTTTTTCTGGCGAGGTGGATCTTAGCGAAAATTTCTGGTTAAGCGCGGCTGGAATTGGCTTTTATTACAATAGTTATGAAATTGCTCCCTATTACTTTGGTCATTCTTCGGTAATGTTACCATTTTCTGAAATCCACGATTTGCTTAAGCCCGAGTTGTACGAACGTTTGAAAGCCATTCAGGTATCATTAAATCCTGGCTTATGAACATGGTTTCGCTCCTCTATGAATTAATGAGTGTGCTTGGTGCACTGGCTTTTTTCCTCTTCGGGATGAAGCTCATGAGCGAATCGCTGCAAAAGATTGCAGGTTTCAGGATGCGGCAATATCTTTCGGCCATAACAGCTAATCGCTGGAAAGGACTGCTGACAGGATTTGTAATCACTGGTATTCTGCAATCATCATCTGCTGCCACAGTGCTTGTGGTGGGATTTGTTAATGCCGGCCTGATCACCATTTTCGATTCCGTCAGCCTGATCATGGGCGCAAATATCGGCACTACCGTAACTGCCTGGCTGATCACTTTTTTTGGTTATTCATTCAATATCAGAGTGATCATTTTGCCTTTGATAGCACTTGTAATTCCTTTGTATTTCAGCAATAACTCAAAAAGGAAATCAGTGGCTGAATTTGTTTTGGGTTTTGCGATCTTATTCATCGGACTTCAATTTTTAAGAGACGTACTGCCTGATATTCACCGCGAAGCAGGGATATTGGAATTCCTTCGGACAAAAGCTGAAAACAGTTTTCTATCACTCTTTTTTGCCACTTTGATCGGTATTGGCATCACCTTGCTTATTCAATCCTCCACAGCCACCATCACACTCACCATGGTCTTATTGAGTGAAGGTATGGTAAGCTTTGAAATAGCTGCTGCTCTAATCATTGGCGAAAATATTGGCACAACCGCCACAGCAAATATCGCTGCCATCGTAGCTAACCGAAACGCCAAACGAACAGCACTTATCCATACTCTTTTCAATCTTACCGGCGCTCTGCTTATCATCCCTGTTTTTCAATATGTTATGCACTTTATCGAGGAACTCAAAGAAATAATACTACAGTTGAGCGACAAGGATGCCATGCTTGCTGCTCCTCTGAAAGTAAGTTTGTTTCACACTCTTTTCAACCTCAGCAATACATTTATTCTGATTTGGTTCGTAAAACCACTTCAACAATTGAGTTATGCCATTATACCTCAGAAAAAAAATGAAGAAAATGGAAGAACCCTCAGCCTACACGATAATTTCGTAACGTCTGTTTCTGAACTTTCATTAATTCATCTGGCTAAAGAAATCAGCAAGATGGCCAAAATCAGTCAAAAAATGTTTGATCTGGTTCCAAAATTACTGATGGAGAAAAATCAGGAAGAATACCAAATGCTCAACGATAACATCAGAGCAATGGAGCAGGAGGTTGATCAACAAGAGCAAATTTTGATGAACTATCTTGCCAGACTCACAGAAAGTAAATTAAGCACCGAAAGCTCAAAACTTGTCAATGGCAGCATGATCATTGTGAATAATATCGAAAGTATTGCCGACATCTGCTTTAAGCTTGCGAGGATAATCGAACTCAAAAACAGCCAGAAAGCCTGGTTTAACCAGCCACAGCGCGACAGACTTCATCTGATGTTCGAAATTGTGAAAGAAAGCCTGAATCAGATGAAAGTTAATTTGGAAAAACCTCAAAAACCAGATTTAGCGGTAGCTCAACGAATTGAAATTCAATTAAATGACCTGTCTAAAGAGTACATCGAGACCCACCTCACTGATCTCAAGGCCGGTGCCTACCCTTTTAACTCAGGAAATTTTTACCAGCAAATTGTAGTTTACTGCGAGAAGGTAGGCGATCATGCCTTTACAGTATCCGAAACACTCAACAGAAGTTATTGATTACCAACCTGATGCTAAAACATCAGCCAGGTGAATGGTCTTGATAGGTAGTTTATGCTTGTTGATGTAGGCTTCCTGATGCATCAGGCAGGAAAGGTCGGTTGAAACAATAAACTCAGCCTTGGTATCCAAGGCATGTTGAACTTTTTGCTCGGCCATAGCAGTAGAAATGGCTTCATGCTTTACGCTAAAAGTCCCTCCAAATCCACAGCAAACATGATGCTCCTTCATTTCGGCCAGTTCCAGTCCTTTCACTTTGGATAATAACAAACGTGCCTCATCCTTAAGGCCGTATTCGCGCAGGCCGGCACAACTATCGTGAAAAGTAACTTTGTGAGGAAAACTGGCACCAAAATCTGTAAACCGAATTTTATTAACCAAAAAATCTGAAAGCTCAAACATATTTCTTGTCAATCGTTTATACTCCAGATGATTAGCAGTATTATGAAAAAGTTCGTGATAATAATTTCGAACATAACCCGCACAGGAGGCAGAAGGGCTAACCACCGGACGATCGTTCGGAAAATCGCTAAGAAATTTATTGCCCAATTTTTTGGCATCATCCAGAAATCCACTGTTAAAAGCCATTTGACCGCAGCAAGTTTGATCAGGATTGTAGTGGATGCTCACGCCTGCCTTTTCGAGCAGTTTTATCATATTCATTCCTGTCTCCGGATAAAACTGATCAACAAAACAGGGTATGAACAGATCTATTGTCATGGCTTTTTTTGGCAAAATTACATGAATTTTTCACATTTCAATTAAAGCAAGCAATCCAAAAACAAATCAAAATGTTAGCTTTGGTTGAACAGACCTGTTGTTCGCATCATCGACCAAAATGCCGGATAAGATTTTGCAACCACATCGGGGTCGTTCAGCTGAAGCGCACCCACCTTAAGTGCAAGCGGTGCAAAAGCCATGGCAATGCGATGATCTGCCCAACAATTGATTAGCAGCGGTTTTGAAGCATTAAAAACTGGCAGCTTTTTGTTTGGCTTAAGGATGTAAGAGCCTTTTTTGATTTCCTGAAAAAAAACTTCCAGTTTCAATAATTCGGTCTTTAAAGCCAACAACCTGTTCGATTCCTTGTGAACGAGATTATCGAGCCCGGTAAATTTGGCTGTAACTCCCAATCCGGCACAGCTAACAGCCAAAGCTGGAAGCAAATCTGGGTTATGCCGCAGATCGCACTCAAATTCTTTTACCGTTTTGCCTTGTTTAAAAATCCTCACACCATCAGGTTCCTGATGCGATTGAACGCCTAATTGTTCAAACAGCTGTGCAATTACCTTATCACCCTGAAGTGAATTCAGGCTTAAATGATCGAGGACTAATTCACCACCCTTGCTCAGAGCCATCATCTCATACCAGTAAGAGGCAGCACTCCAGTCGGGATGTATCCGAAGACCAACATTTTTATACGGCACAGGTTCAACGATAATCTTGTCGTTTTGCTGTTTCACAACAGCTCCAAAATGTCGCATCAATGCGATGGTCATTTCAATATAAGGCAACGAGCTCTGGCTTCCCCGAAGCTGCAAGGCCAGGCCATTTTCCCATTGCGGTGCTGCCAACAACAATGAAGAAGCAAATTGACTACTTCTGGAAATATCCACAGCAGTCTGTCCTCCATGAAGCATTTTTCCATGGATGCGTAGAGGTGCGAAGTCTTCTTTACTGGTATAAGAAATATCGGCACCTAAGTTCCGAAGCGATTCAACCAACTCTCCAACAGGCCGTTCCTGCATCCTGCCCGAACCAGTGAGCATCCATTTTCCGGGTAGTGTAGCCAGGTAGGTCAACAGGAAACGAAATACCGTTCCTGCATTTCCACAATCGATAACAAGTGGAATAGCAGATTGCGAACAATCTTTGATCTGTTTCAGATTAGTTTTTAAAAGCTGTGTATCTTCGGCATCGCTCAACTGTGTAATCAAACGATCAAAACCACCATAAGCGCGAATCATCAATGCTCTGTTACTTTCGCTTTTACTGGTACTCAACTGAATCCTGCCCATAAGCAGGGTGTGTGTTGGGGTGAGAATTTTTGCATTTGCCATATCAAAACAACTCGCTATACCAGATTAAACACTCCCTGAGCTGTTCTGGTTCAATCGGTACATCAAAAACTGGTTTTTCGTTGCTATTGATACAAACCAACAACAACTCTCCCCCTCTGTTTTTTTTGTCGTGAGAGATAATTTCCAGAAGGTTAGAAACATCAGAAGCGACAATTTTAAATGGTTCAAAATGAAGACGATAAAAGCTTATATATTCCTCTAAAACGTAAATTTTTAATCCTTTTAACTTAACAGAAAGATACAACTCAGCTACTATTCCGGCGGCAACCGCTTCGCCATGCATAAGCATCTGTTGCTTACTCATTGCAAAACTTTCGAAGGCATGACCGATGGTATGACCAAAATTCAGGATTTTTCTCATCCCGTTTTCTGTTGGATCTTCAGCAACCACATTCAGCTTAAACTGTGCGGCTTCGATTATAGTTTCCTGCAGTTGTTGATTTTGCAAAAAAGAAAAATTCTCCAAGGGTTTTATCCCTTTTGCTGTTAAAAAACCATATTTGATCAGTTCGCCCAGGCCTGATTTCCATTGCCTTTCGGGGAGAGTCTTCAAAAAATCCGTCAGGACGTAAACTTTTTGAGGTTGATAAAATGCACCAATATGGTTTTTATATCCTTCAAAATCAATTCCGGTTTTTCCACCCAGGGCGGCATCAACCATCGCCAGCAAAGTGGTCGGAAAATGAATCGTGGTAATCCCGCGTTTGTAGCTAGCAGCAGCAAAACCACCCAGATCGGTGATCACTCCTCCACCCAGATTAATCAACACAGCATCCCTTCCAGCACCTGCTTTGGTAAGCTGTTTCCAGATTGATTGAAGCTGATCCAAATTCTTGTTTTCTTCCCCGTGAGGAATTTCAACGAACATAGTATCATTCTGTATTTCAATGAAATAAGCTTGAATCAACGGCCAACAAAAATACCTGGTATGATCATCCAGCAAGACAAATACTTTTTGCCTTTTTTGTTTGAAAACACGGATTTGCTTCTCGAAATCTGCCAGGGCATCCTGATTTAAAAATAGGCTTGCAGTATAAGGATTCATCATTTTGCTTTGAGCAAATATACTTGAAATAAAAAAATCAGCTTCAAAACCTTGCTACTAATAAAAAGCTGCCAGCAGCAACTCCAGGTGATGAAACGGTAAACGATGTTTCTGGGAGATAAAATGATTGGTCAGTTTCCCGTTAAAAGCATAAACCCCTTTCGCAAATGCCCTGTCCGATTGCAGATAAGCCTGCACCCCGCCTGCTTCGGCAATTTGCAACAACAGTGGCATAAAGAAATTGTTAAACGCAACAGAAGCCGTTCGCGGCACGCGTGATGCCATATTAGGCACCGCATAATGGGTGATATCATACTCCTGATAAACAGGATTTTTATGCGTTGTAGGTCTGCTTGTCTCAAAGCACCCACCCTGATCAATGCTCACATCAATGATCACTGCGCCGGCTTTCATTTTTTTAATCATCGCTGCGCTGATCATGCAGGAAGTAGTACCATCATTGGTATGCTTGGCACCGATCACTACATCAGCAGTTTGCAAGGCTTCACCTATCAGATCGGGTTGAAGTGCCGAGGTATAAATTCGCTGACCCAGGTTATTTTGCAGGGTTCTCAGTTTATACATAGAATTATCAAAAACCTTGACCAAACAACCCATCCCCAGGAAACCGCGCGAGGCATACTCAGCCACATTACCCGAACCGATGATAACCACTTCGGTGGGTGCCACACCCGGAAAACCACCCAGCATCTGTCCTTTACCATATTCAGGGTGACACAAATACTCAGCAGCCACCACAACACACATATTACCAATTATTTCGCTCATCGACCGCAAGAGCGGAAGTGCTCCGGATTTATCCTGAATATGCTCGAAGGCCAGGGCCACAAGCTTTTGCCGAAGCACCAGCTCAAACCAATCTCTGCTGTGTGCATTTTGCTGCAAAACAGAAAAAAGTGCCTGATCGCTGTGTGTATAAGTAAGCTCTTCGATATCAGGAGGTGCTACTTTCAGGATCAGATCGGCCTGGTAAGTTTCGCTGGCATTGTCAACCATAATAGCACCTGCTTCGGCATATTCGTGATCGCTGTATTGTGCATATTTACCGGCTCCGCGCTGCACGAAAACCTGATTTCCATGCGCTGTCAACAAGCGAACACCATCCGGAATCAAGGCAATACGGCGTTCATCAGCTTGTTTTTCGGCTGGGATTCCAATTTTCAAACTGTCTTTTTTAAATGCCTTTTCAAGCTTCTCTTCCTGTGGCATCAGGCTGTGACTTCCCGCAAATCGAATAAACTGGTTTTCCTGCGACATAGGTTAAACTGCTGTGATGAGTTGGCAGCTGATCGTACGCGCTCCGCTATGCTCATCAGGTTGAATATCAATTTTTACGTGATTTTCCGGTAAAAGTTGCATAATCTTCTCGGGCCATTCGATCATACAACAATTACCACTGTAAAAATAATTCTCATAGCCAATATCATAGGCCTCTTCCAGCTTTTCGATACGATAGAAATCAAAATGAAAAAAAGACTCCCCTTCCAGGCTAAGGTATTCGTTTACAAGTGAAAATGTGGGGCTGTTCACCTCATCGGTGATATTCTCGAATCGACAAAAAGCCTTGATCAGCGTAGTTTTTCCGGCTCCCATCGGACCATAAAACGCCATCACCGGAAAATCTTTTCTGATTTCGGAAAGCCAGGCGGCCACCTCTGTGAGATCAGCCGGCCTGGCTGCCACGAAAAGCTTTGGGGTCATATTCTTTGCACTTTTGGTTTGAGATGAATCACCGGTATCAGCATTTCGTAAATAGAAATTCCACCATGTTGAAAGGTATTGCGGTAATAATTCACATAGTAATTGTAATTGTTGGGATAGGCAAAAAAGTCGGCCGATCTTGCAAACACATAGGAAGTACTCACGTTGATGCGAGGCAAAAAAACATCTTCGGGATTCCTGACCTCAAAAACTTCTTTTGAATTATATTTCAGACTTTTACCAAATTTATACCGCAGATTGGTATTCACATTTCTGTCGCCCAGAATTTTCACCGGATCTTTCACATAAACCGAGCCATGATCGGTTGTCAATATCACTTCCGATTCTTTGCGGGAAATAAATCTAAAGATATCAAAGAGGCTCGAATGTTCAAACCAGGATTTCATCAACGAACGATAAGCAGCCTCATCTTCAGCTAGTTCGCGTATCATCTCCATTTCTGTCCGGGCATGCGAAAGCATATCCACAAAATTGTAAACAATCACATTCAGCTGGTTACTCATCAGGTTCGACATATTGTCGGCCAGCTTTTTGCCTGCATTCAGGTTAAGCACTTTGTGATACGAAAATCGTATATCCTTGCCAAATCGTTTCAGTTGTTCCTGCAACAGCTCTGCTTCATACTGGTTTTTGGTGCCTTCATCTTCTTCGTCGGTCCAGTATTGAGGATATTTTTTCCTGATTTCATTAGGCATCAGTCCTGCAAAAACTGCATTCCGGGCATATTGTGTGGTGGTAGGCAAAATGCTGCAATACACTTCATCGCTCTCTACCCTGAAAAATTCTTCAATCATGGGCTGAATGGCTTTCCATTGATCGTAGCGCAAATTATCTATCAGGATCATAAACAAAGGATTCTGACTCCTTACCAGATGCGGAAACACCTTATCACGCATCAGGGTATGGGATAAAACCGGCTTACCCTCCGGTGAATCATTCAACCAGCTCACATAGTTCTTCTCAATGAAACGCGAAAACTGAAGATTGGCCTCATCCTTTTGCATATTAAGCACTTCGATAATGCCCGGGTCGGAAGCTTTTTCAAGTTCCAACTCCCATCGAATGAGACGTTTATAAACATCTACCCACTCTTCAAAACTAAGTTGATTATTCAAGTCCATGCCAATATTTCTAAACTCCTGTTGATAAGTCATGGTAGATTTTTCGCTAACCAGTTTTCTGTTCTCCAGGTTACGTTTCAGGCTTAACAAAATCTGATTTGGCTTAACGGGCTTAATCAGATAATCGGCTATATTGCTTCCGATCGCATCCTCCATAATCGATTCCTCTTCGCTTTTGGTGATCATCACCACAGGAAGGTTAGGATACTCGGCTTTGATTTTTTCCAGGGTTTCGATGCCGGAAAGCCCGGGCATATTTTCGTCCAGAAAAACAATGTCGAGATGCTCCGTCCGAACGATATCCAAGGCTTCGTCACCGTTATTGATGGCGATAACATCATAACCCTTTTGCTCGAGAAACAGGATATGTGGTTTTAATACGTCAATTTCATCATCTGCCCATAAAATTTTAATTTTATCCATAAGTATAAATTTTTAGTGTCTGATTATTTTAGGTGGGTAAAGATGTTGACGATAAGTGTACTTTTGTTGTTAAATGCAAGAAACGTCGCTTTTATTGTAAAGACTGACGCGATAAGTACAAAATTAACAATAATTATGCCCTTTGACAGTGCCAACAAAAAGAAAATATTTAACGATCCGGTTTATGGTTTTGTAAGCATACCCGATGAATTGCATTTCGACCTAATCGAACACCCTTATTTTCAACGTTTAAGACGAATCAAACAGCTTGGGCTCTCTCATCTGGTTTATCCAGGAGCCTTGCATACCCGTTTTCATCACAGCCTGGGAGCCATGCATCTGATGCAGCAGGCCATACAATTGCTGCGTAATAAGGGTTATACCATCAGTAAGGGCGAAAGGCAAGCCGCTTCGCTAGCCATATTGCTGCACGATATCGGTCATGGACCTTATTCACACACACTCGAAAAAACAATTATCGAAAGTGTGAACCATGAAAAGTTGTCGCGTGTTTTTATCCAGAAATTAAATACGGAACATGCAGGAGCATTGGACGAGACATTGGCAATTTTTGAAGGAAACCATCCGCGACAGTTTTTAAGCAAGCTGGTTTCGAGCCAGCTGGATATGGATCGGATGGACTACCTTAAGCGCGACAGCTTTTTTACGGGCGTTACCGAAGGCAATATCAATGCCGACCGGCTGCTGGCCATGCTGGAGGTGGTGGACGATGAACTTGCTATTCAGGCCAAGGGAATTTATTCAGTAGAGAAATTTATCGTTGCCCGAAGGCTGATGTACTGGCAGGTGTACTTACACAAAACTGTTTTGAGTGCCGAGCATATGTTGATGAACGCCCTTTTGCGTGCCCGCGAAATTGCCGACAATCTGAAAGCCTCTACACCCGATCCGCTATACTATTTTCTGCCTAAACAAAACAATCCACCGGATTTTGCCGAACTTGACGAAACCATACATCAATATAGCCTTCTGGATGATTTTGATGTGTTTTCTGCACTCAAATCATGGAGCCGCCATCCTGATAAGGTACTTAGCTTTTTGAGTAATGGTATTGTCAACCGCAAATTATTCAGGGTGGTGATGGCCGATCAGGCTTTTGAAGAAGATCAGCTTCAACAGTTGCAAAAGGACATTTGCAAACACTATGGGATGGCTCCAAATGAAGCCAAACACCTGCTGATCACAGGCAAAACATCCAATCATGCTTACCATCCGCAACAGGCACGTATCAATATTTTATATAAAGACGGCAGCATCAAAGATATTTCAGAGGCATCGGATCAGCTCAACATCAGCGTATTATCACATCCTGTGACTAAATATTTCCTTTGTTTTCCAAAAGATATCCCATTGGGAAATCTGCAGCAGAATCTTTTGTAAGTACACTTTTTTGTGTAGTCTTGAAAGCTATCATTCAGTTGAGCCTGACAGAAGCTTAAAAATAACTTCCACAACCGATTGCGAAAAAAAAACCAGTTATCTTGTTGGCTAAACTTTTTGTTATCAGTTTGATAATATATATTTGTTAACTTTAATTTTTTGTGCAGGCAGCTAACCCCCCTGCCAATTTCAGGAACACAACCTTGTAGCTATGAAAAAAAAATTACTCAAAACGGCAGCTATGCCGTATTTCGTGCAATTCTTTACCGTCAATTTACTTATCCTTTTCATTTTGGTTTTAGGCTCACCAAAAGGTTTTGGACAGATTTATGAACCGGATGGTTTGCGAATGCCCGGAGATTGGAATGGTTGGAATAACAACCTCAATATGGGTGGTCCGTTCGACCTTATCAAAGTGAACACAGGAACTGCCCGATGGCAGACAAGTTTTGAATTCACTGGAACATCAGGAGCGCAGGAATTCAAATTTGTGAGTACCAGTTTTGATAATGATTGGGGAAACCAATGGTCAGGAAATGCTGTCGTATCGCTGGATGCATTAAACAACTTCCAATTTGGCGATCATGGCAATAACAGTGTCAGCCTCAGCAGTGGAAATTGGTATTCAATAATTTTTGAAGATTCCGGCTATGGAAACACAAGGGCTATTTTCATGGAAACTTCTGCTGAACCTGTTGAGCTAAACAACTTAAGTGTTCCAACTGACATCGTCCAAAATGAAGCTGCAGAAGTTACCCTTTCGGTTAGTGATAACCCATCAGCTGAAGAGATTTTTTACCTGCGTTATACCACCGACAACTGGAACACTTCCAGCCTTTTGACTTTCAATATGACTGGAAGCAGCGGTACAGCAAGTATTCCCGGACAAGATGCCGGAAAAACGGTAAGTTATTATGCCTTTAGCTCTACGGTTAGTGGAATTACTGCAGATTTTGACTTATACACTATCAAGCTTAACAACAACATTGGCAGTAATTACAGCTATACAATAGCCGGACTGAGCAGCGATGCCGAAATACTGTCGTTCACATTTGCCGAACAAACTGGTGCTGCCGTGATTAATTCTGCTGAGGCTACTGTTGCCATTGAAGTGGAAAATGGCTCAGTGTTAACAAGCCTCAGTCCGACGATCACCATTTCAGATCGTGCTTCCATTGATCCGGCCAGTGGCATTGCACAGGATTTTTCTGCGCCTGTGGAATATACCGTTACCGCTGAAGATGATACTGAAAAGATCTGGACAGTAACGGTGACTGAGGCTGATCCTCCTGCTCCCAATTTTGGTCTGCGTGACGATGATGGTGTAAATCTGCCTTCGCTAACTTATTGGTATAGCGAGCAACCAGCTGATCTGACGGAGAAAGGTGCTGAATTTGATGGCAAAGTCTTGGGTGAGTTGACGGCACTCTATCTGAAAGGTGCCAATATCAAAACCTGGAAGAATGGTGATGGTGATGTAACCGGTGCTAGCTTCGGCTATAAAGTATGGGAAAACAGTGCCGCTGAACCAGCTACTTATACCGAACGTGAGGTGAGTTGGTCGTCTGATGACGGTGGCGGTAATCAAACCTGGGTCGATTTCGGTGCTGAGATTGATGCTGTTGCCGGACTGAATCCGGGAACTTATAACCTGAAAATATTCTTCTCCATCACTGGAACAGGTGTTCCGGGAACAACAGAGGACGGGCCTTTCACGGCTTCTTTTGTCATTCCTGAACCCGCCAGCAGCGATGCCGAAATACTGTCGT
>DJWN01000098.1 GCA_002440975.1 Bacteroidales bacterium UBA6229 | reverse complement strand
GTTTTTATCTGACACTCACGAGTGGAAAAAGTTCGAAATGAAAATGTGTCATCAGGCCGACAATATCCTTGTTGTGGTTGACGAAGCCAGTACACGACTGAAACATCTTGGTATTGAGCCAAATAAACTTGAAGTTATTTCGAATACCCTCAATCTGGCACATTTTAAAATCCCCGACACTAAGCCTGACGAAGCCTATTTTACACTATTTTATGCCGGTGGCATCAACCGACACAGGGGGCTCCAAACGATTATACCCGCCCTTAAACATCTACACAAAAAAGTAAGACTGTTTATCCTTGGTGATGGATCCTTTGTTGAGGAGTTAAAATCATTATCCAAACAAAATG
The DNA here is from genome assembly GCA_002440975.1 of Bacteroidales bacterium UBA6229. Lineage (GTDB taxonomy): Bacteria > Bacteroidota > Bacteroidia > Bacteroidales > F082 > UBA5536. The sequence continues at coordinate 2,667 of DJWN01000098.1, read as the reverse complement.
ATGTTTCGAATCAAGTGATTTTCATGGGATGGCAGCCTTTCGACAAAATGAATGAACTCATGGGCAAGGCGGATATTTGTTTGATTCCGCATGTAAAAAGCGATCACACAGATAACACGATTCCGCATAAGCTTTTTCAATATATGTATGCAAAAAAGCCGGTTATTGCCTCTGATTGCAAGCCCATTGAACGAATCATCAGGCAATATGATAGCGGAAAAATTTATGCCTGGCAGGATACAGCAGCTTTCGTTACGATTATAAAATCGATTATGAACGACAAACAAAAACTGAAATCCATGGGTGAGAATGGTCATCAGGCTGTTGTTGAAAATTATTTATGGAAATATGATGCTGAGAAATTGCAAAATATTTACAAAGCATGACAAAGGACAACATAAAGGTTTACGAGAATTTTGATTGGAAATCGTTCACTTCAGCCGATATTTCTGATAAAATCCAACTAATATTTGATCTTATTCCTGATGATGTTAAAAGTATTCTGGATGTTGGTTGTGGCAATGGGGCAATTACAAATATTTTAGCTGAAAAATATGATATCACTGGTGTTGATAGAAGCAAAGAAGCACTAAAATTTGTAAAAACAAACAAAATTCAGGCCAGTGCAGACGCAATTCCTTTGCCTGACAAACAGTTCGATTTGGTGTTCTCCAGCGAACTTTTAGAGCATCTGGAAGCAGAAACTTTAAAAAAAACAGTTGAAGAAATTCGACGATTAACAAAAAAGTATTTGCTGATTTCGGTTCCGAACGATGAAAATCCGGATAAACTTTCAATCCGATGTCCAAAATGCAACTTTGACTACAATCGTCCTAATCATATCAACATTTTTGATGAACATAAACTAGCAACCCTTTTCCCCGATTTTAACCTGATAAAAACCATCCAAACCGGAAAAAATGTAAGGTATTATGCTCCATTTTTACTTAAGCTCAAAAAACGATTCACTCCACCAACTTCCTGGATTCCATACTATTGGATTGCCAAAGATAAAAGAATGACCATTTGTCCATCATGCGAATTTGAATTTGAATATACTTATAAATTTCACCCTTTAGCTGGTATTCTTGATATTACCAATGCAATTGTTTCTCCCAAAAAGCCCTATTGGTTAATTGTTTTATTACAAAAAGAATAACCCATGGGAATCATTAAAACACAAAGCATAACCGGCACAATCCTGTCCTATCTGGGCGTTATTTTAGGATTTGTGACCACCGCTTTGCTTTTCCCGTCGATTTTGTCTAAAGCTGAGATTGGGCTATTACGATTATTGGTATCGGTATCTGTACTTTTTGCTCAGTTTTCGGGTCTGGGATTTAATGCTGTAACTCTTCGCAACTTTCCTTATTTCAGGAACCTAAGCAAAAATCATCATGGTTTCCTAAAGCTGTCATTACTGGTCAATTTGGCTGGTTTTATTATTGCTCTAATGGTGTTTTTTGCAATAAAACCCTGGCTTATAAACGAAAACGCCGGGAAATCAGCATTATTTGTTGAATACATCTATTACCTTATTCCACTTATTTTCTTCACTACATTTTTTAATGCCTTAGACAGCTATTATCGGGCTGTTTATAATGCGATCAAAGGTGCTTTGTATAAGGAAGTCTGGCAGCGCATTTTTATAATGTTCGCAGTTTTACTTTACTATTTTGCATGGATTGATTTTGCTCAGATGGTGATGCTATATGTGATTTCGATCAGCCTTCCAACCTTGATGCTTATCTGGTCGATTCACAAAAGCGGCAACCTGGTCTTCGGAGATTTTAGGGGTTTTATCACAAAAGAAATGTCTAAAAATATCAGGTCTGTAGCTATTTATGGTATTGCAACAAGCTTTTCGAGCGTCTTAATTCTGAACATTGATGTGGTGATGATCAACAAAATGCTTGGGCTGGCCGACACCGGAATTTACTCTACAACTTTTTATTTTGGCACCCTGATTTTAATTCCTTCACGTTCAGTCATTAAAATTGCAGTGATAGTGATTGCCGATAGCTGGAAATCAAATGACAAAGCCAAAATCATGGAAATTTATGATAAGAGCAACCGAATTCTTTCGGCTGTTGGCTTGCTCTTGTTCCTGGGTTTGATGCTAAATTTAGATCAGATTTTTGATATTTTGAAAGAAGATTTTGAAGCGGGCCGGATGGTAATAGTCTTTATTGGCCTGGCCAATCTGATAGAAATGTTTACGAGTGTTTCGCAATACATCATAAGTAATTCATCCCATTACAAAGTAATTACCTGGTTTTTAATATTTTTTGCAATTTTACTTATCATCACAAACTTGATTTTTATTCCAGTTTATGGACTGGTTGGTGCTGCAATTGCCTCCCTAATTGCCAGATTTATCTACAATTTAATCTCTTGGGGATTTGTCTATTACAAATTTGGTATGCAGCCATTTAGCTGGAATTACCTTATTTTGATTGGAATTGGATTGATTGCATTTTATCTTGCCCGACTCACACCGACTTTTGATTGGTATATCTGGGAAATCATTACCCAAAGTACGATTTTCACTGTGCTTTTTACTGTCATGCTTTATCTATCCGGCTTTTCAGCCGATTTCAATCAAACCATCAATGGAATGCTCGCCAAGCTACACATCAAAAAATAACTAAATTCGCATTTTTCTGC
>DJWN01000052.1 GCA_002440975.1 Bacteroidales bacterium UBA6229 | reverse complement strand
CGGGTAAAGTTTGTTCAAACCGGAAGCCATTCCAACCCCCTGATGTGCTGTGATAATCCGCAAATCCGCTGGTATCCGCAATTGTAAAGCTTACAGGCTGGTTATAGCTGGAGCGTGCGTCCACACTGCCCAGCACATGGATGCTAAAATAATCTTCGAAAAGCACGGTTGTATTTGGCGCAATAACAAGCTGTTCGCCTGCCGGAACAATGATGTCGCAACTCACAAAAACAGTATCATAATTCCATAATCCGCTTTGGCTTCCGCAAGCATTGTAATTATTTTGTGCCAAGGTAAAATAAGCTGAAAGCAGCAGTAATCCCAACAAAATCTTACGCATGAACTTAGGTTTTGGTTTGTGAGGTAAAGGTAAAAATTTTACTGTCTGAGAAAAAAGTTAGCCAATAAAATAATCTCCATTAACAATCGTTTGCATAAAAAACATTGCCATATTACAAGACTTTACGCAACCTATTTTTGTTGAACCAAAATCTAACCAAAATGAAGCATGCAATCATGATTTTGCTGGCAATGTTATTTTTATTTTCCTGCAAAAAAGACGAGAATCAACCAGAACCTCAACCTACTCCCGAATAGCCCGCCTTCAATTTAGCCCTTGAGGTTGGTAATTATTGGGTTTACAATCATTACCGGATTGACTCGGGCCACATTGAAGTTCCTATGAACAGAATGGATTGTACCTGGGTTGATCGCGATACCTCTATTAACAATTTCAATTATGTAATTTTAGAAAACGAAGGTCATCTGCTCAATCCGGGCAAAAATAAAATTGTTCGTGATTCAGCAGGTTACCTTGTAAATAATTCCGGGGAGATATTTTTCTCCAGCACAAATTTTGCCGATACCCTATACCGCTTTGTAACTTATTATCCCGATGAAACTATCCTTTATGTGCTGACAGCCAAAATGGAAAACCCTGATCAGCCTGTTGAAGTGGAAGCCAGACGCTTTGAAGTATTAAACTTTAAGTCAACCATTTCATTTACGCAAGATATGGGTGGTGGCACAACGCAATACCTCAATGCCTTTTATGCTGACAGCGTAGGTTTGGTGTTGGATACTTATAAAATGGTTTCCACAACTTCTTATTACGAACGCAGGCTGGTTCGGTTTTACGTTTCGGAATAAAAAAATATTGTAATAATCTGTTTGTGTTTTGTTTGTCAAAACAATATGAATTAAATGCCTGGTAATTTCCTTTCACCAGGCATTTTTTAGTAAACTAAACCGGTGTTATTTCATCGAATTCTTGATTATGGCTTCATTTTCTTTAAAAGCCTCTGCCATCACTTCATCAATAATTCCGCCCATCATGCCGGCCATCAGTCTGGAGTTCATGCGCGAAAAATAAACCTTGCCGTCAGCGCGCTCGTAAATCGCTACGCGACAGGGCATCATACTGCTCACAATTCTTTCCTTATCTTCTTTGAGGATTTTGGCAGCATGATCAGGATGGCAAAGCTCAAATACTTTCACGGCGCGCACATCATGACCAAATTTGTCCATGGTAGCCTGTAAATCGTGTACGGCAGGAATTTTCCAGTTTGCTTCTGCTACTGATTTCTCAAAACGTTCTACTGTTGTGTTAAAGTCATACGGACTTTCACTTTCGATCAACATCATTTTAGGTGCCATGCTATAAACAATCAGCAGTGCCAGCACTACACCGAAAACCAATCCGGCAATTCCAATTCCAATTTGTTTCATTTTAGTTTAGTTTGAGTTAATACGTTTACAAAAATACATCATTTTTCACATGCAAATATCTAAATATATTAAATAAGTCATTGATTACGTGGTTTTTATTTAGTAATATTACTTATTGTTTGAGATTGATAGTTTAGTAAAATCTTCGAAATCATTCAAACAAAAAAGTCTTAGTTTTGCCTGGATAAAAAACCATTTTTGTTTGAAAAAGTTTATTGTTTTTTTACTTTTTTGTTTGCTAACGGCTTCCTGTTCTAGTCTTCGCAGCCCGCACAGGCCAGTGCAAAAGCCAACCAAAAAAAGCCGTTGCAACGAATGTCCTTCCTGGTCGTTTGTTGTGCCGGCAACCCACAAATTTGACTTTTATGAAGCCTGAAGAAAAAGCCATCCTAAAGCGTTTCTTACCGGCTAACTCGCTTGATATGGTGTGCGACAGCATCAAAAGAGAAAACATCAACCTGCGAATTACGGCCAGCCGTTCGACCCGTTTGGGCGATTTCAGGCCACCCAAACAAAGTGGTGATTCTTTTCGCATTTCACTCAATCACGATTTAAACCAATTTCAGTTTTTGATCACTTTTGTACACGAACTTGCTCATCTTAAAGTGTTTAAGCAATATAAAAACAAAGTAAAAGCACATGGTACTGAATGGAAATATTGGTTTCAACTTTTAATGAAGCCTTATCTGGAAGCGGAAGTTTTTCCTTCGGACGTAGAGGATGAACTTGTGCGCTATTTGGCTAATCCCAAAGCTTCCAGCGGATCTGATTTGAGTTTGACTCGCTGTTTACAACAATACGACACAAAGCAAAGAACCAAACCCACCGTTGAGGAAATAGCTGTTGGAACAATTTTTAAAATTCCCAACGGACGCACATTTAGGAAAGGTGAACGACTTCGAAAACGCTATAAATGCCAGTGTCTGCATTCGAATCGCTGGTATCTTTTTAACCCTATGGCAGAGGTATTTGTTGTTAATCAATAGTTTATTATTCACAAAAACTCTTATGCCGGAATTGTAAAAAATCCATACATTTGCCTAACACTCAAACGAAGCCACATGCCTATACTTGGTACCATTATCAAAAAAGCCTATGAGCTTAGAAATTTACCAGTAGAAAAGAGAAAACAAAATCTCCAACCCATTCAGGCTCAAAACGATGTTTTAAAAAAACTCTTGCGTAAAGCACAATTCACTGCCTTTGGCGAATATTACGATTTCGACAGCATACTCGAAAAGAAAGACTTTACAGAAGCATTCAGAAAAAACGTTCCTGTTTTTGACTACAACAGCATGTACAAACAGTGGTGGTATCGCGCGTTGAACGGCGAACCTTATGTGAGCTGGCCCGGAAAAGTTAAATATTTTGCACTTAGCAGCGGCACCTCAGAAGCATCAAGTAAACATATTCCTGTTACTGCTGATATGCTGAACGCCATCAAACGGGCTAGTGTCAGACAATTGGTTTCCACTTCTAAATATAATTTTCCGGTTCATTTCTACGAAAAAGGAATGTTGATGATTGGTGGAAGCACACACCTGCAATACAACGGAACTTACTATGCAGGCGACCTTTCGGGAATAACTGCCGGAAGCCTGCCCTTCTGGTTTCAACATTTTTACAAACCAGGCAAACGGATTTCAAAAACCGCAGACTGGGCTACCAAGCTCAACGAAATGGTTCGCAAAGCTCCCAGCTGGGATATAGGCGTTATTGTTGGCGTTCCGGCATGGGTACAAATTTTGCTCGAACGAATCATCAAGGAATATAATCTGAAAACCATCCACGATATCTGGCCAAACCTTACCGTATATGTTCATAGCGGTGTTTCGTTTGCTCCTTATGTAAAAAGTTTCGAAAAGCTTTTTGACAAACCCATGATATATTCCGAAAGTTATCTGGCCTCCGAAGGTTATATTGCTTACCAAAACAGTCTCGACCGAAGGACAATGGAATTAATTGTTGATAATGGAATCTACTACGAATTTATTCCTTTTAATGATGATAATTTTGATGAGGAAGGTAATCTGAAGGAAAACCCGACAACACTAAAACTTGAAGAAGCACAAAATAATGTTGAATATGCCTTGCTGCTTTCGACCAATGCAGGAGCATGGCGCTATCTGATTGGTGATACAATAAAATTTACAGCTGTTTCTCATTGTGAAATTATTATAACCGGCCGTACAAAACATTATTTAAACATTTGCGGTGAACATCTTTCGCAGGAAAATATGAATCGTGCCATTGAGCTTTTGCAGGAAGAATTCAATATAGAGATTTGTGAATTTACAGTAGCCGGCATACGTCATGATTCGCTTTTTGCCCATCACTGGTATTTAGGTATCGACAGCTATATTGACCCGCAGGTGGCTATTCAGAAGATCGACGAATACCTCAAACAGCTCAACGATGACTATATGGTTGAGCGCACCGAAGCCATTAAAGAACTTTTTATTGATATTTTGCCCACACAGGTATTTTACGATTATATGAAAAAACTGGGAAAAGAAGGAAGTGCCAATAAATTTCCGCGTGTGTTAAAGGGCCAACGGTTCGATGACTGGCAAAACTATCTTAATAGTTTACCTTAAATCTGTTTTTTTGGAGATACTATGAGTGCATTATTTTTTGAAGGCATTTTGTTAGGACTCACACTTGTTACCTTTTTTGGTTTTGGACCGGCGTTTTTTGCTCTGGTACAAACCAGCATTCACAGGGGTTTCGTTCCGGCGGCTCTGCTTGCAATTGGGATTTTTATGAACGACGTGGTCATGGTAGTATTGTGCCTGATGGGTGCCGTGCAAATCGTAACAGCTCCAAGCAATTACATTTGGTTTGGTATCAGTAGTGGGGTTATATTGATAATTTTTGGATTAGTAACCTATAACCGAAAAGTGTCAACGCCTTCCGAAAGTGCAGATGATGATATGGAGCTTCCGGTGCAAATGAAAGGTCCACGCTGGTTTACCTATATCGCCAAAGGTTTTTTTATGAATATCGTAAATCCCTTTGTCTGGATTTTCTGGGTAGGTGTTGTGGTAGGTATCTCGGCGCGGATGGGAGGCGACGAAACCAGGCTCACAACTTTTTTTAGCGGTACCTTAATCACCGTTTTACTTGGCGATCTGCTAAAAGCCTATGGTGCCTATTCCATTAAACGGTTTTTTACTACCAGGATGATTGGCATGCTCAATAAAATTGCTGGTATTGGTTTGATTATTTTTGCACTTTTCTTAATAGGAAGAGTTATCTTTGAATATTCATTTTAACCAAAAAGACAATTACTTATGAAAACACAAATCACTCGCAACTGGTTGTCGTTTGCACTGAATGGCCTGGTAGCCATACTCTATGGTATTCTGGCACTCACTCTGCCCGAAGGAACGCTTATTGTAGTTGCCCGATACACCGGGATAGTAATTCTGCTTACTGGAATTGTTTTTGGGTTAATTAGCTACAACCGTCATAAAAATGGTTTAAAATATGGCATCATGCTTTTGCAAACCATAATACTTACACTACTGGGTATTTTTATCTTGATCTATACCAAAGAAACACTCAATTTTTTTATAACTTTGATCGGAATCTGGGCATTGATCACGGGTATCATACAATTGATTGCTCTGGTAAACATTAGTGGAAATCTAGGAAATAAAAACTTCTTCCTGATCAATGCCATTATCAGTCTGTTATTTGGACTTCTACTGATAATCAATCCATTTACCATGGCCAAAACAGTCATTATTATCAGTGGATTACTTGCCTTGTTTTTTGGTTTTGTAATGATATGGTTTGCTTTTAGCCTGCGCGAACTGGAAAAAACGATCCCTTACGAGGAGGTTTAACAAACGGCGGTATCAGCTAATCTTCTTCAAATTTAATATCCTTGATATTCAGTTGCAGGCTGATATTGTTTTTCCATTCATTTTCTTCGAGATGATATACAATACTAAATGGCTCGCCACTGCGAATGCGTTCGTAATGATGCGCCTGCTGAAAGGCAATGCCCGACACTGCAGCACTGCGGCTTGTTTTTTGCATCAAGCTGAGCTTAAGGTGTTTCTGACCAACAATTTTTGAATGTCCGGTATCAATTACCTGCTCCGAAAGAAACACCGGTGACATATTTCCAGGTCCAAAAGGAGAGAATTGTTTCAGGATACGCATAAATTTTGAGTTGATATCTGAAAATAAAATAGGCAGATCGATCTCTATTTCAGGAATCAAAAGCTCATCATCAATATATTCACTAACGTACTGATTAAACTTTTTTCTAAATTTTTCAAGATTTTCTGGCTTTAGCGAAAGACCTGCAGCATACATATGTCCGCCAAAATGTTCAAGCAAATCCGAACAATGATCAATGGCATCATATACATCAAAATTTTTGACTGAGCGCGCCGAACCCGTGATGAAATTATTGGAGCGTGTTAGGATAATGGTTGGCCGGTAATAATTATCCGTGAGCCTGGAAGCCACAATTCCTATTACACCCTTGTGCCAGTTTTCGTTGAATAAAACCGTGCTCTTGGCTACCTTTAATACTTGATCGCCTTCAATCATTGCCAGTGCCTCTTCGGTGATCTGATTATCCAGGTTACGCCTTTCGGTGTTCATATCATTGATGGCTTCGGCAAGTTTTTCGGCATGGCTGGTTTTGTCGGCCAGCAAAAGCCTCACCGAGTCGCTGGCTTTTTCGATGCGACCGG